>CAINAY010000030.1 GCA_903846425.1 uncultured Noviherbaspirillum sp. | reverse complement strand
GCATGCTAACGATGCAAACAAGGCTGTGCCTGCAGAGGAGCCTGCATTAACACGTAAAAGTCGAGCATCAAGCGTTACTCAGGGTGGCAAGTCGGGGGTGCTGGTGCTGGGCACTAGTGGATTGCTAACGAGCATGGCGAGTTGCTGCAAGCCTGCGCCGCCTGACCCCATAGTTGGGTTTATTACGCGTGGTAAGGGTATTTCAATTCATCGCGCGAGCTGTAAAAATTTTTCGCAAATGTGTCTGCGCGCACCTGAGCGCATGGTGCAAACCGAGTGGGGCGCATTGACCACGGATACGGTGTATCCGGTTGATGTGTTTGTGCAGGCGAGCGATAGACAAGGTTTGTTACGTGATATTTCAGATATTTTTTTGCGCGAAAAAATTAATGTGATTGGTGTGTCGACGCGTAGCAGTAAAGGTCAGGCATTTATGTCGTTTACGGGTGAGATTTCATCTACGGCTCAATTACAACGCGCACTTGGAGTGATTCGGGATGTGAAAGGCGTGTTGGAGGTTAGGCGAACGTAAAGCGAACCTAAAGCGAACGTAAGTCAGCGCAAAACAGGCGTGCTTGCAGGGTAATGGAAGGTTTTGGCATGTCATAAAACTAAGTTTCGCTGGATATCTGCCTTGTGAGACTGGCAGAAAGATTCAAAGCTGGCTATAATCCTGCCTCCTTAGGCGCGTAGCTCAGCTGGTTAGAGCACTACCTTGACATGGTAGGGGTCGTTGGTTCGAGTCCAATCGTGCCTACCAAATTTTTCTTAAAAATCATGTGGTTTGCGTGTTTTAAGAAAACTTTGGAATTAAATTGTGACTAGCAATGAGTTAGTCCCTTTATTTACTAAGCAGGAATTTTTGTAAGAGCGAGAAAGGCACCACGGTTATGACACCGCGAACTAGCACCACAATCTTTGGTTTGATTCGCTAGTCCGTTTCTCGGTTTTACTATGCAGTGAGAAAAGCGCGGCTAGCCCGCGTTTTTTTATGCCTACAAACAGGCGATTCTTTGCAGGAGAATTAACATGATTTCCATTCGACTCCCCGATGGCTCGCAGCGCGAGTTTGATGCACCTGTCACCGTGGCACAGGTTGCAGCCTCAATTGGGGCTGGACTAGCTAAAGCGGCACTCGCTGGTAAGGTAGATGGTGCGTTGGTTGATACCTCGCACTTGATTAGCCATAACGCTGACCTCGCCATCATTACCGACAAAGATGCCGATGGCTTAGAGGTGATACGTCACTCGACCGCTCACTTACTGGCTTATGCTGTTAAAGAGCTTTTTCCGGATGCGCAGGTAACAATAGGACCGGTAGTCGATAACGGGTTTTATTACGATTTTTCCTACAAGCGTCCATTTACGCCTGACGATCTTGAGGCGATTGAAAAGAAAATGGCTGAACTGGTAAAGAAAGATGAGCCAGTGCAGCGCAAAGTTTTGCCGCGTGATGAAGCGGTGGCGTATTTCAAATCGATTGGTGAGGCGTACAAAGCAGAGATCATTGAGTCGATTCCAGCCAATGAAGATGTGTCTTTGTATAGCGAAGGTAAATTTACCGATCTCTGTCGTGGTCCACACGTTCCATCGACGGGTAAGTTGAAGGTATTTAAGTTGATGAAGCTGGCAGGCGCGTACTGGCGCGGCGATTCAAAAAACGAGATGTTGCAGCGTATTTACGGCACGGCTTGGGCTAAGAAAGAAGACCAAGAGGCGTACCTTCACATGTTGGAAGAAGCCGAGAAGCGCGATCACCGCAAGCTGGGCAAAGTGCTGGATCTGTTTCACTTTCAAGATGAAGCACCAGGTTTGATCTTCTGGCACCCCAAGGGATGGACAGTATGGCAGCAGGTCGAGCAATACATGCGTCGCGTGTATCAAGATAATGGCTATCAAGAAGTCAAAGCACCGCAAATTCTTGATCGCACGTTGTGGGAAAAGTCTGGGCACTGGGACAACTACAAAGACAATATGTTTACGACCGATTCCGAGAATCGGGCGTATGCATTGAAGCCGATGAATTGCCCCGGGCACGTGCAGATTTTCCG
>CAINAY010000029.1 GCA_903846425.1 uncultured Noviherbaspirillum sp. | reverse complement strand
CATCATCGCCTTGGCAGGTGATTGATAGGCTTTGCTGGCGATTGCTCGATCAAACAGTGGTAAGGCTCGTTCAGTTTGTCCGGTCTCGCATAAAAACCATCCCATGTTATTCAGAAGATTGGGATTCTCAGGCTCAATTTGCAGGGCCTGCTGCAGATTCTTGGATGCTGACTCGGCGTCACCTAATTGCATCAACACCAATCCACGTAAGCCAAGTACGTCAGCCCTGCGCTCACCGATTTGCAACGCCTGATCTAATTCTGAAAGAGCGGTCGCGTATTGACCCTCACTGTAATAGGCCGTGGCTAGCTGCATGCGTATTTCCGCACGACGTTCTAACTCGACACGGTTACCGGAAGAAAGGGAGGTGTTGGTCACCACTGGTGCGCATGCCCCCATAGCCAAACAACAAACCATCAGTAAGCTTCTACGCATCACCCGCCAATCTCCACGATTCGACCAAAATCTTTGCCATATTTTTTTTGATACTCCGCTAACTTCTGAGTGCGCTCTTGTACGCGAGTGCGATCTTGAATTTCGCCAGCTAACTGCCCACAAGCGGCATCGATATCATCGCCACGAGTTTTTCTAATGGTGGTGATGATTCCTGCATCCATCAACACCTGAGAAAACGCTTTGATACGTGGGTTAGCTGAACGCTTCAAACCCGACTCAGGAAACGGATTAAACGGAATTAAATTAAATTTGCACGGAACATCTCGCACTAGCGCAATCAACTCTCTTGCATGAGCATCGCTATCATTTACGCCGTCTAACATGCAATACTCAAACGTGATGAAATCTCTCGGCGCAAATTCAAGGTAGCGCTGACAAGCGCGCATTAATTCGGCCAACGGATATTTTTTATTCAGAGGCACCAGATCATCACGCAACGCATCGTTCGGTGCGTGCAGCGAAACAGCTAACGCTACCGGACAATCCTGTGACAACTTATCCATCATCGGCACAACACCGCTCGTCGATAAAGTGACTCGTCGACGCGACAATCCATACGAATGATCATCAAGCATTAGCCTGAGTGCTGCCACGGTAGGACCATAATTCAACAAGGGCTCACCCATACCCATCATCACGACATTCGTAATTTGTCGTTCACCTTTGGGGCCTGAAGGTATTGATTGGCTGCGTCTCAACATAAATTCTGCGGTCCACAATTGGCCGATGATTTCACCAACCGCGAGGTTACGCGAAAAGCCTTGTTTACCTGTAGAGCAAAAGCGACAATTTACTGCGCAACCTGCCTGTGTTGATACACATAAGGTGCCACGGCCGTCTTCGGGAATAAAAACAGTTTCTACAGCATCACCCACACCCACATCAAACAACCACTTTCGGGTGCCGTCTGTCGATAGATGATCTGCCATGATAGGCGGAGCAGAAACACAGGCGCGCCCGTGCAATTTTTCTCGCAACGATTTCGCGAGATCAGTCATTGCATCGAACTCGCTCTCACCAAACTGATGAATCCAGCGCTGCAGCTGGCGCGCACGAAAAGGCTTTTCGCCCAGCTCGTTGCACCACTGCGTTAGCGCTGAGGGTTCTAAATCAAGCAGATTGGTGATTGCCGTCATAAATTTTCCGACATACCACGCTTGATGGCGGCTGTAGAGGCCGCCCTTCTTAGCGAGAGTAAACGTTCAGGGTTGGGAAGAAATAACTGATTTCTACGCTGGCTGTTTCAGCGGCATCTGAGCCATGAACTGCATTGGCATCAATCGAATCAGCGAAGTCAGCGCGTATCGTACCTTTGTCTGCTTTCTTAGGATCCGTTGCACCCATCAGGTCACGGTTTTTTTGAATGGCGTTTGGGCCTTCCAGCACTTGCACCATTACTGGGCCGGAGATCATGAAATCCACCAGATCTTTAAAAAATGGACGCTCGCGGTGAACCGCATAGAATCCTTCTGCTTCAGCGCGGGAAAGTTGCGCCATGCGCGAAGCGACGATTTTCAGTCCTGCGCCCTCAAATCGCGAATAGATCTGTCCGATCACATTTTTTGCCACGGCGTCTGGTTTAATGATCGACAGGGTACGCTCGGTTGCCATTTGTAAAAACTCCAATAAAAATAAAGGGTTAAGAAAAAAGTCAGGAATTCTGATTAACCCTGAATTTTACCATGGAAGAAGGCAGTATTTGCTGCACTTCGGACAGGCTCATCCAATCGTGATCGGCAATCTAAGCTAGAATTCGTGGACCAAAAT
>CAINAY010000028.1 GCA_903846425.1 uncultured Noviherbaspirillum sp. | reverse complement strand
CACAATCCAGGCAACTAGTTTGCTAATTTATGCCCATAACCGGAGCCGTCGCGTGATTTCTACTGAATCATCATGCCAATCAGTGCAAGAACCCGAGAAGGTGTGTGAGTGTGGGTAGAATACAAGAACTAGTATTTCAAGAGACTGGAAAGCGACTAAGTTTTCAAGGGCAATTCACGATTCTTCATAACTACAATAAACAGGAGGCAAGGTATGAATACATTAGTCATTAATGGTTTCAAACAGATAACCGCATTAATTTTATTCGGCATCGTCTCAACGTATTGCCATGGGCAGGTATTAGATCGAAAAACCTTAAGCCTAGAAGCGGCAAATAAAATCATAGCCGGGGCTATGCAAGAGGCAAAAGCTAATAATTGGTTAGTTGATATCGCCGTCGTCGATGAGGGCGGAAATCTCCTTAGCTTTCAACGTATGGATGGTGCGCTGATCGGCAGCATTGACGTCGCTATCGGCAAAGCTCGTACGGCATCTATCTTTCGCAGACCGACAAAGGTTTTAGAAGAGGCTGCAAAAACTCGCCCTGCGATAGTTACCCTTCCTAACGGCGTACTTCTTCAGGGGGGGGTACCGATTAGTGTCAATGGACAAACTGTGGGCGCTGTTGGTGTAAGCGGGGTCACGTCACAACAAGATGAGCAAATTGCCGAAGCGGGCATACGCACCGCTGGCTTTTCCCAGTAACTTTTAAATCACATATAAAAGTCACATCGAAAAAATCAATGCCTGAAATTTATATGGCTAAAAAATTTCTGTGACTATCAAACTGTATTTTAGTATAGTAAAACGGTTCAGCTAGAGGGTAATCTGATCTGAAACGATTCATCAGGACCTAACATATTTGTATGTCTACGGCTAAAGGAAATGTGCTTTGCTAAAAATTAAACTGCTTCTATTGCTGTTGTTCATTCCGCTAGCCGTTCACAGTCACTCTGGTGATAATAACCAAGATGATGACGACACGGAATGCGAGAATCATCTCAACGATGCATTCCCTGAAATACTTAAGCCTTACGCCAAACTAGAGTGCGACCAGTTTATTGTTAATACAGAGCGGTGGCAGTGGCGCTTTCCAAACAGCTATTTTGATCGGCCTTACATTCCAGCTTTTGCACCAAAGTCTAAGAAAAATGTCCCTGGAATGCGTGTCTACAAACAGTTCAGCGCCGAAGAAATTGATAAGAAACAAATTTTAGAACTGCATGAATCTAAATTTCTTAAAATTCGCTCCTACGCGCAACCCCTACCACCTGAACGGCTCATAAAGCTAAAGGCAACTAACGATCTAGGTGACGATATGGACGTGTGGTTTGGTCTTACCAGTAAAGACAAAGGCTGGGTCGCAATCTGCTCACCTATCTGCGCCGCAGAGTATTTCTTCATCACCGAGCAACTGAAATAGCGTTTACCTAATTACGCACTAACGTTTTACGCAGGTTGTAATGTAAATCGCCAATACAAATAAAAAGCCGGCATTACCTAATTAGGTAATGCCGGCAAATACAAAAAGGCGATGTCACATTAGTACAGTACCATAGGATTTCCTGGTGAGCCTGTACCGCCAATAATTTTCAATGGTGCCCAAATGAACGCACCTTCCATGACACCCGCTTTAATCATAGATTCGGTATCGACATTCTCTAAATTCCAAATACCATGACGCGTTTGTATGGCCGTGTGACAAGGAACCGCATAGCCTTCTTCCTCGTTTCCTGGCTGTGCATCATTAGCCGATGTATCACCCATAGTCATTGCAATATCACGCTCAGCAAAGTATCTACAGGCGCTAATGCCGAACCCAGGCTCACCTTCAGCAAAGATGGCACGTGCTGCTGCACGCTGCTCTGATGTTAAGGATTTATAGCGTGCATTACCCCACGTATTTCCTTGACCAGTATGAAGCGCAACGCAATCGCCCGATCCAATTTCTTTCAAGCCTTGTGCTTTTACCATCCCCTTAATGTCATCCACTGTAACAATACCTATGTCACCAGGCTTTTTAGGTATAGGAAGCATTTCTGCGGCTTTGGACAATTTGCCCTGCGACTGTCGATAAGCGACGGCATCCAACACGATTAGACGGCAAACAAATCCGAGTTCACCAACGTGCTCAACGCCAAGTGGACCCATACCAACGACCTGACCACCCGCGCCGCGCTCATAGGAGTCCCACATCATCACGCCGTTATACATAACCGGTCCCTTTGATGTGTTAACCCCAATATGGCCTGGACCATCAAACTGCGTTTGTATCTGTCCAATTTGTGTAGTTACCAACTCATCGTGATAAATGAGAGCATTCTTTCCGAACGGTCCACCTGTTGGCGTGCCAGGTATCCACATATTCCATTTGCGTGGACCAAAGCCTGGGGCTTCGCTGTGATAGTACTTACCAATAGTGATCGACTTATTTTGTTTAATCGTCGCTAACGCCTTGGCAATGTTTGCTGAATTTTTAGTGTGATTAGCGCTACCTGCTTTATCGCCACGACCCCACTTTGGAGGAGGCCAAGACAACGCGGAATCATCCGTTGGTCCTTTCATTGCCTGCGCATAAACAGAACCAACGAACAAAAGTGCTGAAATAGCAATTACTTTTTTTATCATTTTTGTCTCCTCCAAGCTGTAAGCTTTATTTAAAGGGTTTCAAAGCGTTTTTTTGATGATGAGTTCTGCCAACTAACAAATAAGGTTGACTTAGCTAGCCTCGCAGTTGAAAGAAGTCAAGTCAAGCCTATTCGCTATTTTTTTGCGAACCAACCGCTTTTTATATTGATTTGACAATAAAAATCTAATCAAATCACGCAAGATGCTGTGATCCGAAATTTCGAAGCTACCGATAGTTAAATTACAAACCGCCTATTCAGCTTATCCAGGAAGCCCACAGCGATTAATGCCGTAATGATGACTGAAGCAGCCACCTGAGTAGTCGCGACGGGCGCAATTAATGCGTAGCTAAGATCGGCGATAGCAACGGCTTGTGAGTTGCCTCCGGCATTGCCGGCTGTACTTGATGCAGCCGCTCTTTTTTGCGTGAGCCAATCTCAGAACTAGACCCAGCAT
>CAINAY010000027.1 GCA_903846425.1 uncultured Noviherbaspirillum sp. | reverse complement strand
CCGACTCATCAGATAGTTTTACGTACTTCGCTTCACGGTCAGCTTCTGAGTGCACCACAACCGTCTTGATGCCCATTTCACGGCACGCACGCTGAATGCGCAATGCGATTTCGCCACGATTTGCAATGAGAATTTTTTCAAACATAAACGACTAGCCCTTTGTCGACGCCAGCTTGGCGTTATCGTCCGCTATTCAGGGATTTCGGCCGCACCCATGGGTGCGGATTGTGAAATTAACCAATGATGAACAATGGTTGACCATATTCGACCGGCTGACCGTTCTCAACCAATATTTGCTTGATCACGCCAGCGGCATCCGTTTCGATCTCGTTGAGTAGCTTCATCGCTTCAATGATGCAGACGGTTTCGCCTTGCTTCACGCTAGATCCTATTTCAACAAAAGCTGCTGCTCCAGGTGCGGATGATCGATAAAAAGTTCCGACCATCGGAGACTTGACCACATGCCCTGAGGGTTCGGCCGCTGCCACAGGGGCTGAGTCAGCTGCGGCGTGACTTACGGTAGCCGCCGCTGCGGGCGCGGCTGTGGCATAAGGTGCCTGCATCATTACCATCTGGTTCTGACCTGCGGGTGCTCCCTTGACGATCTTGACCTTGCTTTCGCCTTCAGTCACCTCCAGTTCGGAGATGCCAGATTCTGCGACCAGATCGATTAAGGTTTTGAGCTTTCGTAAATCCATTCGATGTCCGTTAGCGAGTTAATGGTGAAGCGGCGAACTTCCCTGTTTCGTTTGGGTGATCCAGAGAATTACCGCAGGATAAATGCTAAATGGGCCCTAATTATAGCTTTTTAATGGCAAATTCGATGGCGATGCGATATCCATCAACGCCGAAGCCACAAATTACACCTTCTGCAACGCCCGACACATAGGATTGATGCCGAAAGGCTTCGCGCTTGTGTACGTTTGAAATATGGACCTCGATTACGGGTAGATTGACTCCAGCCAGTGCATCCCGTAACGCCACGCTAGTGTGAGTCAGACCTGCCGGATTAATCACGATGGCGTCGATCCCTTCAGCTTTGGCCGCATGAATTCGGTCAATCAAAGCGCCTTCATGGTTGCTCTGAAAGCAAATCAGACGCGCGCCTGCCGCCTCTGCCACACGTTGTGATTGCTCCTCAATCTCGGCTAGCGTGGTCGCCCCATATACATCGGGCTCTCTGGTGCCTAGCAAATTAAGGTTAGGGCCATTCAAAAGAATGAGGTTTTTTGCCATTTTAGGTGGGAATTTGGCGAAGAAGGCTGCATTTTGGCGCCAAAAGCATTTGGAGGCAAGCCCAAATGATTATTCAATTTATAGCTTATTGCCAATGGCTTTTGTCGCGCCCAGCGGTCATGGGTAAGTTGCTGAACGGTAATGTGGGGTGTCTATAGATTGGCTAAATCAGCCTTCACCTGATTCATGTTTAGGCGGCCCAGATATGTTTGACGAACGCGACCTTCGGCATCGATCAGGACGGTAAAGGGCAAGCCACCTGCTTGATTGCCCAGTGCGCGAGCGATTTCCGTGCCTTCCATGCCGGCCACAAGGATGGGGTAACTAATCTGGAATTTTTTTGTAAATTGCTGAATATTAGAGGGTGAATCAACACCGATGCCTACAATTTGCAGGTTTTTAATTTCAGATGAGTTTTGCAGATCAACTAGCTCCGGCATCTCCTCCACACAGGGTGGGCACCAGGTAGCCCAGAAATTCACTAGTAAGACCTTGCCGCGCCATTCCGACAATGTGTGGGTTTGTCCCTGCGTGTCAGGGAGGTTCGCTTTCATAAGCGACGCTACAGCTGTGCTGTCGGGTTCAGAAGAAGACTGCTTTTTAACTGAAACATAAGCACCAAAGACAGCAGATAAGATGGCGATAGCAACAAAAACTAGGATTTTTTTATTCATTCTGTGGAGTTCTCTTTAATTAGTGCGCGCACGGCATTCAAATCGGCTTTTTCTATCTTCCGGTTGCCGGCTGATTTGGCGATCTGGCGTTGATCATCTTGTTCGTAGAGGGTGAGATGCACCGCTTCACCCTTCCAGAGTAGCGATAAGATTTCTAGTGAGCGGCCGGCGTGAAGAAAATGATTAGCCTCGGATACGTCGTAATTAAGGCCCTGATTTAATAAGAAAACAGCAACATCTTTGCTGCTCTCGGCGAACAATTGAATATGAATATCGGAATGCTCGCTGGCGCTGCCATTCAGTACGGCGCCGGTCAGGTAAGGTGAAAAATCACGTAATTTTTCCATCATCTCTAGCGCAATCGATCGCAGGTGATGCAAGTGTTCTGCATGTTCTTCGCCAAAGAATAATGCTTGGTATTCGCGAACCTCCGCCTCAATTTCTGCATTATCAGGCAGCACATCACCGGGAATTTTTTGGCTTCCCAAGATCATCTTGGCGGCTTTTCGTTTGGCCGTTCCATAGTCCGCGCCATCCTCTGCAATCATGCGTGCCGCCGCCGCCGCTATTTCTGCGCGCAAGGCCTGTGCATCGCTGGGATAGTTAATGTTCATTGAAGACTCTAGGGATTTGGGTAATAAAAATTTGGCTTGCTAACGCAGAAGACTAACCGAGAAGCTTATGAATGGCATTTCCTATGTGGCAGGGTCGGGTAAAATCCGTAGATTACCTTGACCTGTTCATCCATGCATATTCACATTCTTGGCATTTGCGGCACCTTCATGGGCGGCCTTGCAGTTTTGGCGAAAGAGGCCGGACATAAAGTAACGGGTTGCGATGCGAATGTGTATCCGCCTATGAGTACGCAATTGCGTGCGCAAGGTATCGAACTCATCGAGGGTTATGGACAGCATCAGCTAAGTCTGCAACCCGACCTTTACGTGGTGGGTAATGTTGTCTCGCGCGGCAACTCGCTGATGGAGACGATTATGAATCGTGGCCTGCCGTACATGTCAGGCCCGCAATGGATGGGCGAATACATCCTGCACGATAAGTGGGTATTAGCCGTCGCTGGCACGCACGGTAAAACGACCACCGCTTCGATGCTGGCCTGGATACTCGAGCAGGCAGGCTACAACCCAGGCTTTCTGATTGGTGGTGTGCCCTTGAATTTTGGTATTTCTGCCCGATTAGGCGGAACAACCGCCGAGGCCCCGTTTTTTGTTATTGAAGCCGATGAATACGATACCGCCTTTTTCGATAAGCGCAGCAAATTTATTCACTACCGTCCGCGCACGACCATACTGAATAATCTTGAATACGATCACGCCGATATTTTTCCTGACTTAGCCGCGATTGAAACGCAGTTTCATCACCTAATTCGTACGGTACCCGCTATCGGTCGAATTATCGCTAATGGTGCCGAGGAATCACTTAAGCGAGTGGTGGCACGTGGCTGTTGGAGTGAAGTTGAATGGTTTAACGATGCGAGTCCCGAGAGCTGGGGTATGGTTGAACATGATGATGGTCGCTTCGATGTTTATCACAAGGGACAACGACAGGGAACCGTGAATTGGTATCTCACCGGCGCTCATAATCGATGGAATGCAGTCGCTGCCATTGCAGCGGCTCGGCATACCGGAGTACCACCAACGCAAGCGATTGATTCTTTATCGACCTTTCAAAACGTCAAGCGCCGTATGGAAGTGCGCGGTGTGGTTAATAACATTACCGTGATTGACGATTTCGCCCATCACCCAACGGCGATTGCGACAACTGTCGAAGGTTTGCGCCGTAAGCTAGGCCATTCGCGCATTCTTGCTGTGCTCGAGCTGCGCTCAAATACGATGAAGCTGGGCACCATGAAAAGTGCACTGCCGGGTAGTTTGTCTGAGGCCGATTTGGT
>CAINAY010000026.1 GCA_903846425.1 uncultured Noviherbaspirillum sp. | reverse complement strand
CGGACTGAGTATCTGATCATCTTTCATGCCGTGCGCTTTGCACGATGCGTAATCTTCAATGCCATATGCAGGTGCCGAGTGCACGATACCTGTACCCGCATCGGTTGTAACGTAATCGCCTAGATAAACGGGAGACAAGCGATCGTAAGCTTTATCGGCGGTGTGCAGAGGATGATGAAAATTAATCTGTGCTAATGCTTCGCCGACGCAGGTTGCGATCACATCGCCTTGCAAGCCGTAGCGGGTCAAACAGCTCTCGACTAAATCCTGCGCGAGTATCAACAGAATTTTTTCACCCTGACGATCCGCCTGTACCAGCGCATAAGTAAATTCAGGATGAACATTCAATGCTTGATTTGACGGAATAGTCCAAGGCGTCGTCGTCCAGATAACGACATACCCTTTTGGGGATGGCAACGACGTTAAACCAAAGGCTTTTGCAACGCGCTCAGGTTCAGCGAAAGGGAAGGCCACATCAATCGCTGGGTCACGTTTATCTTGGTATTCAACCTCAGCTTCTGCTAAGGCTGATCCGCAATCAAAACACCAATTAACGGGCTTTAATCCGCGGTATACGAAACCCTTATCGAGAATACTGCCCAGCGCACGAATCTCATCGGCTTCATTGCTAAAGTTCATGGTGGTGTAAGGATTATCCCAATCACCCAAAACACCGAGACGAATAAAATCTTTTTTCTGACGTTCTATTTGCTCTGTTGCGTAAGCACGCGATTTACTCAACACCTCAGCTGTCGGTAAATTTTTACCGTACTGTTTTTCAATTTGAATTTCAATCGGCATGCCATGGCAGTCCCAGCCAGGTACATACTGCGCATCAAAGCCTTCCAGCTGCCGCGTTTTGACAATCATATCTTTGAGTATCTTGTTGACGGCATGGCCGATATGAATATCGCCGTTCGCATACGGAGGGCCATCATGCAAGATGAACTTAGGCCGACCTGCTGACGCTTTGCGTATGCGCTTATAAATAGTTTTCTTTTGCCACTCTGCGACCCATTGCGGTTCACGTTTAGCGAGATCGCCGCGCATAGGAAAGACGGTCTCGGTCATGTTGACCGGATATTTATTTTCGTTTTTTTTACTATTTTCAGACATGGGTTCAGGTGAGGGAAAGGGTCTCAAAAAAATCGCGTGCTGCACGAGCATCCGCGGCGATGGCATCCGTTAGAGTTTCAAGGTCAGTATATTTTTCTTCATCACGTAGTTTGTGCAAGAACTCGACACGTACTAACTTGCCGTAGCAATTGGCATCGTAATCGAAGATATGCACTTCAAGCAGCATACGGCCATCATCTTCGACCGTGGGGCGCACCCCCAAGCTGGCGACTGCTGGCAAGGGGTCGGCGCTAAGCCCATGTACCTGAACGACAAAGATGCCATTCAATACGGGATGGCGATGTCCTATGCGTAGATTCAAGGTTGGAAAGCCCAGCATGCGTCCTAGTTTTTGACCATGCTGAACGCGACCTGAAATGGAATACGCAGAACCTAGTAAATCTTTCGCTTGAGTGAAATCACCGCTTTGCAATGCAGCTCTCACAGCCGATGAAGAAATACGCGTGCTGTTATGAGTGACGGTGGCGAGTGATTTGACTTCAAATCCTAATTTCTCACCAGCTGCGAGCAGCATAGAAAAATCACCACTACGTTTTGCGCCAAAACGAAAATCATCACCCACGATGAGAAACTTCACCTGTAAACCATCCACCAGCAGCTTTTGAATAAAATCTTCCGCGCTCATTGCTGCGAAGCGCGCATTGAAATGTTCAACAAACACGCGGTCTACGCCGGCAGCTTCGAGTGCTTGCAGCTTGTCGCGCAGATTCGCGACTCGCGATGGAGGGTGGCCTGCATTGCCTGCCAGCGCAGCAAAAAACTCGCGTGGATGTGGCTCAAATGTCATGACGGCCGACTCGATTCCGAGACGGCCAGCGGCGTCGCGTACCTCGGCCAGCAAGGCTTGATGTCCTAAGTGCACACCATCGAAATTACCAATAGTGAGCGCGCACGGGCGGCGTGCGTTGGCGTTAGGAAGTCCGCGGAAAACTTTCATGGCGGGCGCAGTCGATTGTTGCAGTGAGAAAGCCCTCGATTATAGTGGTTTCAGAGCGCCGACTGGCTGTAACTTGTGCTTTTTGCCGGAGATGAGCGCTTACTAATTTACGAAGATTAAATGGCTGCTCGATAGTCGATAAGCCGTCATCAGCGCGCAAGCCTGAACTAGAAATTTTTTTATCGCCGGATTTACAGCTCATCCCAGATCGATTGCAGAGCTGCTATCGCTGCCAGGCCAGCGGTTTCTGTGCGCAATACACGCTCACCCATAGTCAGGCACAGCGCGCCGTGAGTAATCGCCGCTTGCTCTTCCACTGGGGTCAGGCCACCTTCAGGCCCGATAATTAAGGTAACCGCTTGTGCAGGATGGTGTTTGGCCCAGCCCGACAACGATAGCGTGCCACGTGGAGACAGCAGCAAGCGGGGATGCAGATCTTGCTGCGCTATCCAGCTAAGAAAAGGCAGTGGCTCGCTAAGGTGGGGCAATCGGTTACGACCACACTGTTCTGAAGCTGCTGCCAAAACACCCTGCCAATGGCTCATTTTTTTGGTGGCTCGCTCAGCGTTAAGTCGAATCACAGAGCGCTCAGATAGCAGCGGCTGAATCGAGGTTGCCCCCAGTTCGACAGCTTTCTCCATGATCCAGTCCATTTTGCTACCCTCGGGGAGTACCTGAGCCAGCGCCAGTGCATGGGCGGGTTCCGCCTCGCGAGCTGAAAAGGTCTTTAAACGAACCTCAACCCGTTTTTTTTCTATGTGCTCGATGCTAGCGGCGTATTCACCACCTTCGCCATTAAATAGAGTGATGACCTCGCCTTCCTTTAAGCGCAAAACCTGAATGTGATGCGCAATCGCATCCGGCAAGCTCAGCAATACGTTGAGCTCTAAGGGCTGAGGGCAATAAAAGCGAGGCATAGATTAAGGTCGATGGCGCAGGTAGCCACAGGGTTTTAGAGTAAGAACCATTGTAAGCGGGCTGCCATAGTCTGGTAACATTTAAGGTTTTCCGGTTTGCGCTGCAGAACTAGGCTTGCAAGCTAAATTTCACGTAGTTCTACTGCATTTTTCGCAACATGACTTCTTCTTCTGGTTACACCCAAATGGCTAATGCGATTCGCGCGCTGGCCATGGATGCAGTGCAAAAAGCTAACTCCGGACATCCCGGTATGCCCATGGGCATGGCAGAGATCGCGGTCGCACTCTGGGGGAAGCACTTACGACATAACCCTGCCGATCCGAAATGGATGGATCGCGATCGCTTTGTGGTCTCGAATGGTCATGGTTCCATGCTTTTGTATGCACTTTTGCATCTTTCGGGCTATGACCTGTCCATGGATGAGTTGCGAGCATTTCGTCAACTGCACTCAAAAACGCCGGGCCACCCAGAAGTTGACGTGACACCGGGCGTTGAAACGACCACCGGACCCTTGGGCCAAGGCATCACCAATGCCGTTGGTATGGCACTCGCTGAAGAACTCTTGGCGGCAGAATTTAATAAGCCCGGTTTTGATGTCATTAATCACCACACCTTTGTGTTTATCGGTGATGGTTGTTTGATGGAAGGCATCAGTCACGAAGCGTGCTCTCTTGCAGGTACGCTGAAGCTTTCAAAACTCGTCGTGCTGTACGACGACAATGGTATTTCTATCGACGGCAAAGTCGATGGTTGGTTCCGTGATGACACGCCAAAACGTTTCGAAGCCTACGGCTGGAATGTACTGCCGAATGTCGATGGTCATGATGTCGCCGCATTGGATGCCGCGATTGCTAAATCTAAAAAATCAGATCGTCCTACACTGATTTGCTGCAAGACCGTGATCGGTAAAGGTGCCCCGACTATGCAGGGTACGGATAAAGTTCACGGGTCGGCGCTAGGCGATGCTGAAATTGCTGCTACACGTGCAGCAATAGGCTGGTCACATCCACCGTTTGAGATTCCTGCTGATGTCTATGCTGCTTGGGATGCTAAGAAAAAAGGCGCTGCACTTCAGTCGGAATGGACAACTCAATTTACGTCGTACCAACAAAAATTTCCAGCTGAAGCCGCTGCACTCGAGCGCCGTATGAAAGGTGATCTGCCCGCCGATTATGAGCAGCTAGTAGCGCGCATGATTGCAGCATGTGTTGATAAAAAAGAGACGATTGCAACGCGTAAGGCCAGTCAAAACGCTATTCAAGCACTCGCACCGTCGTTACCTGAATTGTTGGGCGGTTCCGCCGATCTCACCGGCTCCAATCTCACCAATTGGAAAGAATGTATTGCGGTTCGTGCCGGGCAGCCCGGTAACCATATTAACTATGGTGTTCGTGAATTTGGTATGAGTGCCATCATGAATGGCATTGCACTCCATGGTGGCTACATTCCGTTTGGCGCGACCTTCCTGACTTTCTCAGATTACAGTCGTAACGCACTGCGTATGGCAGCGTTGATGAAGTTGCGTTCAATCTTTGTGTTCACGCATGATTCGATTGGTTTGGGTGAAGATGGACCTACGCACCAGTCAGTAGAGCAAGTGTCTAGTTTGCGTTTGATTCCTAACCTTGATAATTGGCGTCCGTGTGACACGGTGGAATCAGCGGTGGCTTGGGCGCAAGCCATT
>CAINAY010000025.1 GCA_903846425.1 uncultured Noviherbaspirillum sp. | reverse complement strand
AGCTGTCGCCATAACGGCCAAATACCATTCGCAAGACACCTTCTAGATTTTTGCGTTCAACGGGATCATTAAAAGAACGACTATCTAATTTAGCTAAAGCCTCGTCTTTTTTCATACCACTCTCGCGCCAAGACATAGCCTCTGAAGCAAATTTTCCGATGTCGGCACAGGTCATGCTGCCCAATGGATAAGGAGCTGCAAACGCACAAACATTAAAGCCCGCTAGTGCCATTAGAAGAACTACCTTACGTATATTTTTATTCATTTTGTTTTATGATTGTCGTTGAAGAAAAAAATTAAACGAGTTTAAACCTCGGAAAATCTCTGAAATAGTAGCTTACCATTTGATGGTATCGCTTAAAAATCAGCTACTAAGACTCGGATTTACTATAAATAAAAAATTACCGCACACCTCATCATGTATTTAATAAAAATTATAAGTAGACTATCGATCATCTCCTCGTTATCGATGGTATTCATGCACAGTGCTCATGCGGATTCATTTAAAGATTGTCCGGAATGCCCCGAAATGATCGCACTCCCCGCGGGTAGCTTTACGATGGGGACTGATACCGTCAATGAAGAGGATGCGAACTGGCCTAAAAGAACCGTCCAGTTAAAAGCATTTGCAATGAGCAAATTTGAAGTCTTACAAGACGAGTGGCAAGCCGTCATGGGTAACCGTCCGGGTGGTTTTAAAGGTGAACGCTTACCGGTGGAACAAATTACCTGGAAACTCGCCAAGGAATTTACGCGCAAGCTGAGTGAAAAAACCGGTAAGAACTATCGCTTGGCGTCCGAAGCTGAGTGGGAATACGCCGCTCGCGCCGGCACTGAGTCTGACTACTATTTTGGTAACGACGTCGACCGACTTCCAGAACACGCTTGGTTTGATGAAAACTCGAATGAAACAACGCATACGGTAGGTCAAAAATTACCGAATAAATTCGGACTCTATGACATGTATGGCAATGTATCGGAGTGGACTGACGACTGCTGGAATAAAAACTATGTTGGCGCGCCAAGCGATGGCTCCGCTTGGGTTACGGGCGACTGCTCTGTGCGCGTCGTGCGCGGCGGCTCGTGGTTCAATAAAACCCGCTCATTTAAATCTGCTACACGAACGAAATTCTCGTCAGAGATTCGTTACAGCAGCCGAGGGCTAGGCTTACGCATTGTTCGCGAAGCCCCTTAGTTAGAGGCCTTTACAGAGCGCGCAGCGCGCACTCTGCTTAGCTGCGGTTATTTGGCGCGCGCTCGTCTTCATACTCGCCGTGATACCAGGTGCCGCTAAATAACTTTCCTTCCGGAGTCAACATTTGACCATGGCCATGTGGGTGACCATCTTTCCAGGCACCTTCATACCAGCTTCCATCATCGTGTTTGTAATGGCCTTTACCGTTTTGTAAACTGTTTTTCCATTCGCCGGTATACACACCATCTTTACGTGTCAGCTTGCCTTGTCCTTCGGCCCAGCCATCAACCATCTGTCCTTCGTAGACGCCCGTAATTTTGCCGTCTAAAAACCAAATGAGTTTGCCTCTGCCGTTAGCAAAACCCTTTTTGCACGCACCTGCCCAATTGATACTCTCACCTTCCTGCGGGAAGATATTGGCTACTTTGCAACCCTCTGCGTCTTTGATCCACTGCACTTCATCAGCTTGCGCGCTAGCGAAGAACAAAAACAGCGCGCACATAAGTAATTTAGGTTTAGATAGGGTTAGCATGTTTAGCGCTCCAAAAAAGTAGTCCCATTTACTTGGATGTCGTAATAACAATCAAGACAAAAAATTCATCCTCTGAATTATTCCCAGATACCTCCTGAAAATCAATATACGACTGGCTTATTTAGTTTTGCAAACGATATTTCCTAAAGCTGCCACGGCTGAATTGGGTGGAATCGCTGTCCATGCCTCGGTCTCTGCCTCGTCACGGATGATCTGACCAGCAGCTTTTTCCTTGGAATACGTCACCATCTTAAGCACCCTCGATTGGGCATGCGCACAATCATATTCACGCGTAATTTGGCGCGAGCGTTCGCCGCGTTCACTCGGCGTTTTGAAATCATGGATGGTATGGGTGATGATGTTGTCACCGGCTCGCTCAGTGGAGTTAGGCGCCAAATAAAAATAAAATTTATCGCTTTCAAAATAAGTCAGCCATTCTTCAGCGAATATAGCGCTTGAACAAAGCATCAACCCCACGAACAACAGTCGCTTGATTTTTTTACTTTTTTTCATGTTACGTCTCCATGGCTTTTGTAGGAATTTTTTAGCATTCGCTACTACAGCTATTCCAGCTGTTACAGCGAGTGATCCATTGTTTTGGGTAAAAAACTAATCACGATCAGAGTGGCAGCAGAGGTGGCAGCCATCAACCACAGAAAGGTGCTGAATCCCCACGTTTTGACTATCGGACCGATCAACCAAACCGCTATTGAGCTGACTCCGAAAGAAATAGCGAAGCGCGCTCCTGAAAAACGACTACGCATGGAATCATCGATGTATTTAGCGATCATCGCATCAGTAAACGGGATTGCAGCGAAGATCGCACACATAAAGCAAAGCTGAGCGATATAAAAACTCCATCCTTCAAGCTGAGTGGCTGCAATGATGGTTACAAGCTGCAAAAAAATGACGGTACTGTAAAGTTTTTTCAGGGGTACTCGGTCGATCAGTGCCCCTATGATTAATTGACTGAAGGCGGCAATACAATAAATGGCAGCTAGAAGCGTTCCTATCACAGCTGGGTTTCGCCATTGATCGCCGAGCTTATTCAATAGAACTTCATTGTTTCCATTGGTAGTGAAATTAAACAAGAAGCTACCCGTGGTCGCTGCCAGAGTCATGATGAAGAAAAGCGTAAACTGATTTGCCTGTGACTCAACGCTAAACGTAGGCATTTTTTTTACCGGTGGAATCTCGTTCGCATCACTAACCCGCCAGAACACCCAACCCAGCGCTAAGCTAATTAAACCGGGTATCCAAAAAGCAGCACGCCAGCCATAGTCTCGGATAATCCAACCCGTCATTAAAGCTGCGATGGCAATACCTAGATTTCCCATCATTCCATTAATGCCAATAGCTCTGCCGGGCGTAGTCGAATTTTGTATCAACATAGGTATACCTACCGGATGGTAGATCGATGCAAAACCACCCATCACAGCAAGTAATACACACAACTGCCAAGGACTCTGTGCTTGACTCACGAGGATAGAAGACAAACCTATACCTGCGAAGTAAAGCAACATCATCTTGCGACGCCCCCAATGATCCCCCATTCTTCCCGCCGGC
The DNA here is from genome assembly GCA_903846425.1 of uncultured Noviherbaspirillum sp. Taxonomy (GTDB): domain Bacteria; phylum Pseudomonadota; class Gammaproteobacteria; order Burkholderiales; family Burkholderiaceae_D; genus Pernthalerella; species Pernthalerella communis. The sequence continues at coordinate 1,486 of CAINAY010000025.1, read as the reverse complement.
AGAGAACACAAACCAAAGAAGAAAAATGCTGGAGCGCCATAAGGCATCAGATCTTCCCAACGATCCACACCCAGATCGTTGGCAATACTCGCGACTGCTGCAGCGAAAATCAGCAATACAAGATGATCCAGCGAATGTCCCAGATTGAGTAAGACAGACGTTAGGCGTGGATTCATGGATTGCTGAGCACCCATTCAGAATGCGTCAATAACTCAACTCGACTACACACCCATCTGGCGAGCAAGATCGTTTAAGTCACTCGACGCATAGGTAAATCGCGTTAGATCACCCTTGGCTGCAGCATTACCCACTCCATATTCCAACGGACGCTCGACAAACGCCGTCTGCAAACCACAGGCTTTGGCAGCATCAAGATCATCTTCATGTGCAGCCACCAGCATGACCTCAGAAGGCTGCAAGTCAAAAATCTCTGCTACACCGAGATACGTTTCGGGATCCGGTTTGTAATGACGAAATACTTCAGCAGACAAAATCAAATCCCAAGGTAGTCCCGCATTTTTTGCCATATTCGCTAGTAGACCCAAATTGCCATTCGATAGCGTCGTGAGCATAAAGCGCGACTTCAGTCGCGTCATACCAGAGACGGTATCGAGCCACGGACTTAAGCGGTGCCATGCAAAATTTAGCTGTCTGCGCTTTTCTTCACTGAGATCAATAGCGAAGTCTTTAAGTATGCGATCCAGAATCAATCTATGCAGATCATCAATCTTTGTCCAGCCGAGTTTGCCGGAACGCACTTCATCCATCGCAGGCTTGTAGCCAGCGCGCCAAGCGCTCGCAAATTTATCGCCGTCGACACCTGGAATCAGCGCTGTCGCTTCGCGACTAATCGAGCCATGCCAATCAACCACGGTGCCGAATACATCAAAGGCCAATACTTTGGGAGTAGTCATCGGTGTCACCTATGTCGCTATTTTGATTATTGTTTTGGTGGTGTGCGAGTCGCTTGCCATGACACGAATTGCAGTTTGCCATCGCGTTTGGCCCAGATACTGTGAAAGCGCAGTTCAATACTGAGATCTTTATCATTCAGCTGAACATCAAAATTACCCAAGCCCGTGATGGTGGCAATACAGCCGAATGTTCTGACCTTAACATCCGAGCGACGCATCACTTTGTATTTCACCATACCACTGCGCATCGACTCTATGTACGACTGCTTGTTATCGACTACGGAGCTGCTATGTATATAAACAAGATCGTCAGCAATCAATTTTTCCATAGCTGCAAAATCATTCGTCATCTGCGCTGCATAGCGCGCGTCTTCTTGCTTGATCACTTCGTCGGCATTTATCGCATCGCATGTTGCAGCGATGGCACCGTGAGTACCAGCGAAAGCAAACATAGCCAAGCAGAGGATGGTAGAGCGTAGGGTCAACATGGGGGTCTCCTGTTTATTTTTATTTTGTCGGTGCATATGTAAACGACTTATTTTGCGACGCACCAACACCTCGCAATAACGATT
>CAINAY010000024.1 GCA_903846425.1 uncultured Noviherbaspirillum sp. | reverse complement strand
TGCTGCCTGAGTTTGGTATTCGTATGCCGTTTAAGCCTACAGACTTTACTCAGGTCAATCATCAGATTAATCGCGTTTTGGTTGATCGCGCATTACGGCTTTTAGATGTACAGCCGAATGATCGTGTTGCCGATTTATTTTGTGGACTAGGTAATTTCACATTACCCTTAGCAACCAAGGCAAGAGATGTAGTTGGTATTGAGGGTAGCGAGACACTCACCGAGCGCGCTCAGAACAACGCAAAAATTAATGGGCTAGAGAGTAAGACCCAGTTTTTAAGTCGAAATTTATTTGAGATCACAGCCGACGAGATTAAAGCCTTGGGGTATTTTGATCGTATGCTGATCGATCCGCCGCGCGAAGGGGCGATGGAAGTGTGTAAGGCCTTAGTGAGCATGTTGCAAACGGATCCTGATCTTCTGCCGCAGCGTATCGTGTATGTATCGTGTAATCCGGCGACGCTGGCACGTGATGCAGCTGAGCTGGTGCATAGTGGCGCATATCGCTTATCGCAAGCAGGCGTCGTTAATATGTTTCCGCATACTGCGCACGTTGAATCGATGGCGGTATTTGATAGGCTTCGCTAATTCTGTAGCAGAGTCCAAAGCAGGCCGTCAAAAAAAAGCGCCGACCTCAGGTCGGCGCTTTCACATTCTACTCAGTCAGACGAGTGTGTCTGTATCCAAGAGCCAGTTAATCGCGTTCGCCACCCAAAATACCTAATAGTGCAAGTAGATTCACAAACACGTTGTAGATGTTGAGATAGATGGCGAGAGTCGCTGTGATGTAGTTGGTTTCACCACCGTTGATAATGCGCTGAACATCAACCAGGATATAGGCAGAAAAGATAGCCACGGCAATCGCGGAGATAACCACTTGAATTAACGGCATTTGTAAGAAGATGTTGGCGATACCTGCGAGCAGGATAACAATCACGCCAGCAAACAACCAGCTTCCCATGCCTGAGAAATCACGCTTACTAGTGGTGGCGATGCTAGCCATCACAGTAAAGATGATGGCGGTGCCGCCAAAAGCCGTCATGATTAGTGAGCTGCCGTTCGAAAAATGCAGAATCTGTTCCAGCATTCTCGAGAGCATCAAGCCCATGAAGAAGGTAAAGCCAAGTAATACGGCGACGCCAGCGGCTGAATCCTTAGTTTTTTCAATCGCGTAGAAAAAGCCAAAAGCGATCGCCAGAAATGCGATAAAGCTGATCATCGGGCTACCCGCGAACAGCGAAAAATGAATTTGTAATCCGAGCCAAGCACCAATGACGGTGGGGATCATCGAGAGTGCTAGCAGCCAGTAGGTGTTTCGAAGCACGCGGTGGCGAACGGCGAGCATATCGCTTGATGCGCCGAACATACCTTGAAGTTGCTGGTCCATGAAGACTCCTTAGTGAAGGTGGTTACTCATTGCAGATGGAAGCCCGTCTGCTGCCAAAATCATAATATATCTGATTTTAGTCCCCGAATTCTAGCCTAGATTGCCAAACTTGATTGGCTAAGCCTATCCGTAGTGCAGCGAATACTACCTTCTTCCATGGTAAAATTCAGGGTTAATCAG
>CAINAY010000023.1 GCA_903846425.1 uncultured Noviherbaspirillum sp. | reverse complement strand
TTGCACGATCAAACCGTACAACAAGTCATTCACACGTACGGCAGAATTTGGCTCAATAAACATTTTTGAGCTGTCGCCATCGACCTTCCAAGCATTCACCGACACATTAATCGTTTGATTCATGTCGAGGCGTTTTTCGCGCACGGCAGAAAACGCCAGATACGCTGTCATGATTTTTGTCAAAGAGGCGGGTTCTATGCGTTGATCAGGATCTTGTGCAGCTAAGACTTGATTGCTGCTGGCATCGAGCAGTAGCCAGGAACGTGCTGCAAGAGTTGGCGGGGACAAATTTTGTGCAGCTGTCGCACCCAGCATAAAAAAGGCAGCGCAGGCTACGAGGATTTTTTTCATTCGAGAATTTTGGGGTGAATAGAGCAGAAAAGTAATACGAATTATAACGCCCACAGAGGGCTATGGGTGCCAGTAATCGATAACGAGTTGCTTGATGTGGTGAAGCTTGCGATGAAAAAAATGGTCGGCACCTGGAATGACGATCACCGGCAAATCTTGTGGGCGTGCCCAGTCGAGTACATCGCTTAAAGGAATGGTGTCATCTTGCTCGCCGTGAATGAGCAAAGTATCTGATGGCACCGTGGGCATCGCCCATTTGCCGGCGGCACACCCAACTAACACCAGTCGTTGCGCAGGATTTTCTAGCGCGGTTAGTCGTTGTTGTAATTGCGATTGCACAAACGTGCCGAATGAAAATCCAGCAAGGGCTATCGGCAACTCCGGATACTGCGCTGAAATATGCGCGTGTAGCAGGGCCATATCATCCGTCTCGCCGTGGCCGGCATCGTGCTCCCCACCCGATTGCCCTACTCCACGAAAATTCATGCGTACGCTGAGATAGCCGACCGCGATAAAAGCACGCGCCAAGGTTTGGACTACTTTGTTGTCCATCGTGCCGCCATACAAGGGGTGAGGATGGGCAATCAGCGCGATGCCGCAGGGTGAGGTTTCAGGTTTATCGAGTCGGCATTCCAGTGGGCCGGCGCTACCGCTTAAGGTGAATTCTTGGGTTTGCGAATTCATGCTCAAATTTTTAAACGTTCGACGACCTTCCCGCCGACCAAATGTGAATCAATAATTTCATCCACATCCTGTTGATCGACATAGGTGTACCAAACACCTTCAGGATAAATCACCATCACAGGGCCCTCTTCGCAGCGATCAAGACAGCCTGCTTTATTCATACGAACTTTGCCGTAGCCGTTCATGTCGAGTGCTTTAAGCCGTTTTTTTGCATATTCTTGTATGCCTGCCGAGCCGCGATCATGGCAGCAGGTGCGGCCGTCATCGCGCTGATTAATGCAGACAAATACATGGTGTTGATAGTAGGGCTGATCGCTCATAATGTTAAAGCGTGTGAGTTGAGTTTGAGTTAGGTTTGAGAGGTAAAACGTGAACTAATACGAGAGCTACAAACGAGAATGAGTCATCATACACTGACCGAAAGACACTGCAGGATTACTCAGCATAGTCATGCGTTTTGTGCGTCAAGAACCAGAGCGCAAATAAAGGCCACGTCAGTGAAAGAAAATGTGCAGCGCCATTAAAGTTTAAAAATTTACCTTGCACCCATTCTTGAAGTGTCGCTAAAAAATAGGGATTCGCTGGTGCGATGTTAATTAAAAATAGACTCACGCCTAAAGAAAAAAGTGCGGCGCGACGTTGTGCCACCGCGGGGGCGAAAGATAATCCACCTAGCATCACTAAGCCCATCATCAAACCACTCGCAGCACTCGGAGTGAACCAGCCAAAGGCATCATCCGGATCAAACAAAATAGCATGCGCTAATGTTTTGACCGTTATAGCAGAAATCATCAACAGAAAAGCTAGCATCGCTTTGGGAGCGGTGTTTCGGGTCTGGCACAACAGCGTTAATACCGCACCCGTCATGCCACACGCAGTAATAATGACTTCAGCAGGCAGATAGTGCTCGATACCTGCGCCCGCTTGTATCCATATCCATTGACCCAGATCGACAGGGCTTTCCAGTACATCGGATAGCCAACCCGAGATCGTTCCTAATACTTGACCATGACCAAACAGATATGGCTGGGGAAAAATTTGCGCTAGGGGCCATAGCGCAATCACTATTAGTCCGCGACTCGCTTGCTGCGAAAACCATAAGCGGCGTAACGCTCGCAATTGACTTTGTTCTAGTACCGGTCGGCGAAGTAACTCACCGAGTAATGCGCCAAGTATCGTGCCGAAAGTATTAGTCAGTACATCTAAATTACTAGGTACGCGCGAAGGCAAAAAACTTTGCACGGATTCCAGCAGTAGTGCGAGCAGTACGCCACTCAAGCTGGCCACTACGATTGCAGGCAGTGCACGCAGCCGAGGATAAAGCGCGAGCACAGCGAGCAAACCTAGCGGGATGTAACCGATGACATTGACTATTAAATCAAACCCTGTCCAGTAGTGCGGCAGATTTTCGGTGAGATATGACCACGGCAGTAGCCCACTGTCATGCCAGCCCGAAAACGGATAGCAGCTCGCATACATCACCAGCAGCGAGTAAAAAACTAATGCAACGCGCACCGATGCAGATGCTTTGCCGGTGATTTGCGTAACAGATTTTGGGTCACCAGAATGAGGTGTTCTTAGAGCTGGCATGAGTGGCAGTGTATTTGAGTTTGGCCCGCTCGTCATCCGCAAGTCACCCGCATGTCACCCTCAGCAGCGGCTACCGATACAATGCGCTTTATGAGTACGCCATTGATTGCAGACCAAATAAGCCGCCATTTAGGTGTCGCAGCGCGCGACCTGAAGGTCGAGGTGCTGGCCACCACCCAGTCAACTAATGCTGATTTGCGTGCACGCATTGCTGAGTTGAGCGTGCCGCTCTTACTGGCCACCGAAAATCAGACCGCAGGGCGTGGGCGTGCCGGGCGAAGTTGGCACTCAACACCGGGAGATAGCCTTTGTTTTTCGCTGGCCTGGCCATTAACACTTCCTATCGATCGAATCACTGGCTTGCCATTGGCAGCAGGTGTTGCGGTGGCAGATGCTTTGCATCGATCAGGCTGGCCGGTGCAACTGAAATGGCCGACTGATTTGTTGCTTAATACGGCCAAGTTGGGTGGTTTGTTGATTGAGACAGTCTCGTCATCGCGCGCAACTAACGATGGCCGAGTTTGGGTTGTGATTGGTGTGGGTATCAACATTCATCCGAATCCGCAACGTGATGCAGC
>CAINAY010000022.1 GCA_903846425.1 uncultured Noviherbaspirillum sp. | reverse complement strand
GATACGGGCATGCTTATGTGCCGTTAGATGAAGCCTTGTCGCGAGTGGTGATTGATTTTTCAGGTCGTCCGGGTTTGGAATTTCATGTTCCATTCAAGCGCTCCATGATTGGTAGTTTTGATGTCGACCTCACGCATGAATTTTTTCAGGGCTTCGTCAATCATGCGCTGGTGACGCTGCACATTGATAATTTGCGTGGAGAGAACGCGCATCATCAGTGTGAAACCGTATTTAAAGCCTTTGGTCGTGCATTGCGTATGGCCGCTGAGCTTGATTCACGCGCCGCTGGAACGATTCCTTCCACCAAGGGCAGCCTCTAGACACGTTGATCGACGGGCCTTTTAGCCGCGCAAGCATTAAGCGATTTCATGAATAAGATTGTGGTGGTTGATTACGGCATGGGCAATCTGCGCTCAGTAGCGCAGGCGCTGATGCATGTTGCCCCAGAGGCTGAGGTGACGGTGTCTGCTGAGGCTGATGCGATTCGTGCGGCAGATCGGATTGTCTTGCCGGGGCAGGGAGCGATGCCAGATTGTATGCAATCATTACGTGACTCGGGCCTGCTTGAGGCGCTGATGGAGGCCGTGCAGAATAAGCCTCTGTTTGGGGTGTGCGTCGGTGAGCAGATGCTGTTTGATTCCAGCGAAGAAGGCGATGCTCGTTGTCTGGGCCTGTTGCCCGGTAAAGTGGTGAAGTTTCAGTTAGACGGCCAGATTCAACCGGATGGTTCCAGATTCAAAGTGCCGCAGATGGGCTGGAATCAAGTTCGGCAACTAAAACCCCATCCGATCTGGGATGGAGTCGCTGACGGTAGTTATTTTTATTTTGTACACAGTTATTATGCGGTTCCCGACCAAATTGACCACGCGCTGGGCGAAACTGTTTATGGTTTGCCATTTTGCTGCGCCGCAGGAAGAGATAATATTTTTGCCACCCAGTTTCACCCCGAAAAAAGTGCGTCTGCTGGTTTGCAGCTTTATAAAAATTTTGTACATTGGAATCCATGAGCTGCGGCGACTAATGCTGATCTCACTAACCCATCCATCTTCTCAGTGATCCCACAGTAGCCATGCTGCTCATACCCGCAATCGATCTCAAAGACGGCCAGTGCGTCCGCCTCAAACAAGGCGACATGGACCAGGTCACCGTATTTTCCGAAAACCCAGCCGATATGGCGCGTCACTGGTTACAGCAGGGTGCTCGACGCCTGCATCTGGTGGATTTGAATGGGGCGTTTGCGGGCAAGCCCAAAAACGAGCCAGCGATAAAAGCCATTATCGCCGCCGTTCGTGACTACGCTGATGAACACGGCATAGACGAAATTCCCGTGCAACTGGGTGGCGGCATCCGCGACTTGGACACGATCGAACGCTATCTCGATGGCGGTCTTTCCTACATCATCATTGGCACCGCGGCGGTGAAAAACCCCGGGTTTCTTCACGATGCCTGTAGCGCCTTTCCAGGCCAGATCATTGTTGGGCTGGATGCGAAAGATGGAAAAGTGGCGACTGATGGTTGGAGTAAATTATCCGGTCACGAAGTTATCGATCTGGCGAAAAAATTTGAAGACTATGGCTGTGAGGCGATCGTCTACACCGACATTGGCCGCGACGGCATGATGAAGGGCGTGAATATTGAGGCCACCGTCAAACTAGCGCAGAGCATGACCATACCCGTGATTGCCTCGGGTGGTGTGCACGACATCAAGGATGTCGAAGCGCTGTGTGCCGTTCAGGATGAAGGTATTGAGGGCGTGATTTGTGGTCGTTCGATTTATGAAGGAACGCTTGATCTGCAGAAGGCGCAAGACCGTGCCGATCTTCTCACCGGCGAGATCGGCGAAGAAGACTAAGATGACACTCGCCAAACGTATCATTCCCTGCCTGGACGTCACCGCCGGGCGGGTGGTCAAGGGTGTGAATTTCGTTGAACTGCGCGATGCGGGTGACCCGGTCGAGATCGCGCGTCGCTATGACGAGCAGGGCGCCGATGAAATCACCTTTTTAGATATCACCGCGTCATCTGACGACCGAGATTTAATACTCCACATCATCGAGGCAGTAGCGTCTCAAGTATTTATTCCCCTCACCGTTGGCGGTGGTGTGCGCGTCGTCGATGACGTGCGACGATTGCTTAATGCAGGTGCAGACAAAGTCAGCATCAACACTTCGGCGGTGACAAATCCCCAGTTGGTGCAGGACGCCGCGAAAAAATATGGCTCGCAATGCATCGTCGTGGCGATTGATGCTAAGCGCAGTCAGGCGGGCCACTGGGAAGTATTTACCCACGGCGGACGTAATGCGACGGGTCTCGATGTCGTTGAATGGGCGTGCAAAATGCAGGCCCTGGGCGCGGGTGAAATCCTGTTAACCAGCATGGATCGTGACGGTACCCGATCAGGATTTGATCTTGCGCTGACGAGTGCGGTGTCGGATGCGGTATCAATACCAGTGATCGCTTCAGGCGGTGTCGGTGGTTTGCAAGATCTGGCCGATGGCATTGTCAAGGGCCATGCCGATGCGGTACTTGCGGCTAGTATTTTTCACTATCAGCATCACAGTGTTGGAGAGGCTAAACAATTCATGGCCGCGCAAGGTATTCCTATGAGGTTGGTATGATCGCAAGCGCCAAATGGCTAAACCGAATCAAGTGGGATGAAAATGGTTTGGTGCCAGTGATTGCCCAGGAAATGGGTTCGAATGATGTGTTGATGTTTGCGTGGATGAATCGCGATGCGTTAGCTCGCACAGTCGAGCTTGGGCAGGCCGTTTACTGGAGTCGCTCACGCAAAAAGTTGTGGCATAAAGGCGAAGAATCAGGGCACTTCCAGCAGGTGCATGAGATGCGTCTGGATTGCGATGAGGACGTGTTGCTGTTAAAAGTAACTCAGGTGGGCGATCTGGCTTGCCATACAGGTAGGCATTCCTGTTTTTTTCAGAAATTTGAAAATACCGCTGGGCAGATCGAATGGGTAGCCACGGATCCTGTTCTCAAAGCGCCGGAAGATATTTACGACAAACAAAAATGAGCGATATTCTGCAACGTCTGGCCGAGGTGATCGAATCGCGCAAGCTTGAAGCAGGCGGCGATCCCGAGAAATCGTATGTATCGCGCCTGTTTCAAAAAGGCGATGACGCGATACTAAAAAAAATTGGTGAAGAGGCGACCGAGACGGTGATGGCGGCCAAGGATGTGCGAAACGGCAGCGAAGCCAACAAGCTGGTTTATGAGTGCGCCGACCTGTGGTTTCATTCCTTGATCATGCTGGCACAATTCAATCTCACGCCACAGCAAGTGCTCGATGAGTTGGCTAGACGTGAAGGCTTGTCCGGTATCGAAGAAATGGCTAACCGTAAACTTCAGCAGCGCGAAGCCGCTGAGCGGCAAAAGTAAAATCGAACCGGATTTTTCTGAGCCTTGGGCTAGTTGTTGGCGAGTCACCGATAAAAAGAATCATTAATAGGAGCTTGAACGTGGATAGCTGCATTTTTTGCAAGATTGCCGCAGGTACCATTCCTGCCAAATTGATCTACCAAGATGAGCAGGTCATTGCATTTCACGATATCAACCCAGCGGCACCGGTCCATTTTCTGATTGTGCCCAGAGAGCATCTGCCAACGCTTGCCGATGGCAGCGATAAGCATCAGGCATTGTTGGGTAAAATGATGTTGCTAGCGCCCAAGCTCGCGCAGCAGTTGGGCGCGGGCTATGAGGATGCAGCAAACGGCCCTTCCGGTGGCTTTAAGGCACTGATCAATACTGGTCCTGATGGTGGTCAGGAGGTGTACCATCTACATCTACATGTCATGGGCGGTCAGCGTCCGTGGAAGGGTCAGCATTGATTTGATTGGTTTTGCAAAGTATTCCTAGGAGATAAAAATGGGTTCGTTCAGTATTTGGCACTGGGTCATCGTGCTGGTTATCGTGATGCTGGTATTTGGCACCAAGAAGCTTGGCAATATCGGCGGTGATTTAGGTAAAGCCGTCAAGGGCTTTAAAGATGGTGTCAAGGGTGGTGAAGAGGAAAAGCCCACTGCGCCAGCTGCTCAGGTCGCTGAAAAATCGACTATTGACGTCGAAGCACGCGAAAAAACCAAGAGCTAAGAGTGCTTGCCTTTGCAACGGTCGCGGTGACCGCGACCGTTTGATGTGCTATTTCCTGAGCTTCCATCCCCATGATTGACCTAGGTCTCACCAAAATTGCCCTGATCGGCGCGGTCGCTCTGGTGGTGATCGGTCCTGAGAGATTGCCTGCGGTTGCGCGTATGGCCGGGACTCTGTTTGGACGTGCGCAGCGCTACATCAGCAATGTGAAAGCGGAAGTCAATCGCGAAATGCAAATGGATGAGCTGCGCAAGATGCAGGACAACATTGTCAGCTCAGCCAACGATCTGAATAAATCAGTCGCGGACGATATCGCGGAGGCAGAGCAGGATTTCAGCAAAGCGATTGCCGAAGCTAATCAGGCGTTTGTTGGGGTCAATGAAGGTTTGCGCGTTCCTAGTGAAGGTGAAATTGCTGCTAAACAACGCGATTTCCGCAAAAAGAAATTGACTCAGAATTCGTCATTGCCGATGTGGTTTAAGCGTAAGACAGGACGTCGTACGCGTGTCATTTCAGCCGCTGCTCGCGTCGTTCGTTATCGTCCTGGCCGCAGTAAACCTGCAAGGTTCTTTAGTTAAATGTCTGACGATAATTTCTCAGGTCTCAAAGACAACTTCATTTCCCATCTGGTTGAATTGAGGACTAGATTGGTGCGCGCCTCGGCCGTAGTTTTGGCGGTATTTATCGTTTTGTTCGCGATATGGCCGGGTGCAGCGGCTATTTACGACATCATGGCCCAACCGATGATGAACGCGTTACCGGAAGGCTCAAAGATGATCGCAACCGGCGTGATCACTCCTTTCATGGTGCCGATGAAAGTCACTATGATGATGGCGCTGATGATCTCTCTGCCATGGGTGTTGTATCAAGCCTGGGCGTTTGTAGCGCCTGGACTCTACATGCATGAAAAGCGATTAGTTGCGCCGCTAATTATTTCCTCGTCTTTGCTTTTTATACTCGGCGTTGGGTTTTGTTACTACTTCGTTTTTGGGACAGTCTTTAAGTTCATTAATGACTTTGCTCCCAAGTCGATTTCGGTAGCGCCCGATATCGAAAACTATCTGGATTTTGTATTAACCATGTGCCTAGCATTTGGACTCACCTTTGAAGTGCCGGTGGTGGTCATTGTTTTGGTTCGTATGGGGTTGGTGACTGTAGAAAAGCTCAAAGAGATACGCCCTTACGTTATTGTTGGCGCGTTTGTGATTGCTGCTGTGGTGACGCCGCCTGACATCATGAGCCAGCTATTTCTGGCGGTGCCTCTGTGCTTGTTGTACGAAGTGGGATTGTTATTAGCGCCACTATTTGAACGTGCGACTAGAGCGCCCGAAGATACGTCCGATACCGTCTGATATCGTTTGATGCTGTTTGATGTCGTTTGATGCCGTGTCACACGGCGGCGCTTCAACTAGCGATTCATCACAAGGTTGGGCCAGCGGCTCGCAGCCATTTCACCAGTGCTTCGGCCGCTTTAAAATCATCTAACAATCGTTTTGGTAAAGTGGCTGGCGCCATCGTGCGTACGCTGATTTCATGCCAAGCGATATAGCTCTTTAGCTTCAATGCTTCGGCATTCGGCGAGTCGACATCAAAGCCTTTTGGCATACGTATGGTTTTGTCTTCTTGTTGCAGACCGCCGAACACTGAATTTAATTTCGCATTTTTCATCAGCTTACGAAAACCATTCGGGTCATTCACGATATGGTTACGTATTGCACGAAGTCTGTCGGCGGGTGGTCGATATTCACCACCGGCGATCAACATCTTGCCGCGTGCATCAATATGGAAATAATAGGCAGGTCCACCACCCTGGCTAGGTTTTTTTAAACCGCTGGCCGTAATCGCTGCAGAGAAGGTGGTTTTGTAAGGCGGGCGGCCACGTGCAAATCGCAGATCGCGGTTAATTCGGAAGAGCGCTTTTTTAGGATTGCAGCCGGCTATCGCTGGATCGAAAAGTGTAATCTCATGAATTAAGCCAGTCACTAACTCGAGTAATTCTGCGCGCAGAATGTCATAGCGAGGTTTGTTCATCACAAACCAAGCGCGATTATTGTTTTCTTCTAATTCGCTCAAAAACTGAACCAGGTCGCGCAAGTGCATTCTTATTCGCCTTGTGGCAAGCGCGGTTGTTTCATGCGCGGACGGCGACCTACGGTCAAATCGAAAACCGCTTCACGCGACTTTCGCAATACCGTTACTTTGACGGTTTCCCCAGGACTGAGCTGGGCTACCAGATTGAGCATAGATACCGTATCGGAAACTGGCTTACCGGCTACCGAGATCAAAATATCGCCCGGTTTAACGCCAGCTTTATCAGCCGGACCGCCTTTCAACACGCCCGCGATGATGGTGCCTGAAGATTTTTGCAAATTAAAACTCTCAGCCAGCTCAGGTGTGATGTCTTGTGGTTCAACTCCAATCCAACCACGAATGACCTGACCATTTTTGATAATCGCATCCATCACCGTTTTTACGGTGGTCACTGGAATTGCAAAACCAATTCCCAGCGAGCCGCCGCTGCGCGAATAGATTGCCGTATTAATGCCCAGCAGATGACCTTGAGTATCTACCAACGCACCGCCGGAATTGCCAGGATTAATAGCAGCATCGGTCTGGATGAAATTTTCGAACGTGTTGATGCCTAGATGATTACGGCCTAAGGCAGAAACAATACCCATAGTGACGGTCTGACCGACGCCGAAGGGATTGCCAATAGCCAGAACCACATCACCGACTTTGGTGCCTTCGATACGACCTAAAGTGATTGATGGCAAACCTGTTAGGTTGACCTTAATCACCGCCAAGTCGGTGTCTGGGTCAGTTCCAACCAGTTTTGCTGAAACCTTGCGGCCGTCGGCTAGGGCGACTTCGATTTCATCGGCCGCCTCGACGACATGGTTATTGGTGAGTATGTATCCTTCAGGACTGATGATGACGCCGGATCCTAAGCTGAACTGGCGCTCGTCTTGTCCAAAGCCATCACCAAAAAAACGTCGAAACAGCGGGTCATTGTTAAAAGGGTGGGCTGTCTGTTTTGCTTCTTTGGTGGTAAAAATATTGACAACTGCAGGCATCGCGCGCTGCGCTGATTCGCGGTAGGTCGCCTGTGATGTGATGGGGCCAGACGCTTCCAGCACCGGCACACGCGTGGACGATATTCCCGCCGACGACGAATTTTTAGCGAGCCATTCAGGCTTTAGGGTCGCTACAATGAACCACAACGCAAGGGCGATGGTGACAGCCTGCGCAAACAGCAACCAGAGACGACGCATACTAGAAAAGGGAAAGAGATGAATTCGAAGATCGTGCCACGCGACGAGCTGACAAATTTTCTTGCCAGTGAGCTCGATATTACCCGTTTTCGTGACTATTGCCCAAACGGTCTTCAAGTTGAAGGTAAAGACCGTGTTGGCTTGATCGTCACCGGTGTAACAGCGAGCATCGCTTTACTGGAAGCTGCGATTGAGATAGGTGCTGATGCGGTGATCGTACATCATGGTTATTTTTGGCGCGGAGAAGATGCGCGCGTGGTGGGTCCACTCAAGCGTCGGCTACAATTTTTGCTGGTACACGACGTCAATTTATATGCGTATCACTTACCGCTAGATGCACACGCTGTGCTTGGTAATAACGCACAACTCGGTAGCTTGTTTGGATTTCAACCCAGCTCTCGATTTGCTGATCAAGATCTCGGATGGATAGGTCATCCTCCTGCCGATGTAAAAACTGTAGGAGATCTTGCAAGCCACATTCAGCAAAGATTAGGCCGTGAGCCTATGTTGATTGGCGATCCAGATAAATTAGTGAATCGCGTGGGGTGGTGTACCGGTGCTGCGCAAAGTATGTTTGCCGATGCAATTAATGCGGGCGCAGATGTTTACATTAGTGGTGAAATTTCCGAGCAGACAGTTCATCTGTCGCGTGAAATGGGTGTGCCCTATCTTGCATGTGGCCATCACGCGACCGAGCGATATGGTGTTCAGGCATTGGGTGAATATGTTGCAAAACAATTAGGTATACGTCATCAATTCATTGACATCCCTAATCCAGTTTAACGCGGGTATTTATTTTGTTTGCGAACTAAGCGGCGGTCGAAAATATGACTGAGTGGTCGATTAACGAATTTATTCACACCTCTAAATTTAATTTTAGTTACCCAAATAAATCAATCGTCATGCGGCGATTTGCGTGATGTGATCGTCGATTTTTTTAGTTTGTTTGGCGGGTTGGTGAGATTTTTGTTTAAAAGCGATGAAAAAGAGTTTAAGTAAGCGCTGATTAAATAAAACTTAGAAGTTTTTTGGCTAATTAGTTGAGGCTAAGCCCTTGATTCACTTGGCCCCGCGTCATATAGCTGCGCTGGCGCGCCATAAAATTCACAATAAATCAGCATTTCCTTAAGTATGTTTGTGGAACTAAAGTGCAGCGAATGCCCACCGATGACATTCCTGCTTGTTTGGTTGAATTTTTATTATGCGTTGTATCTCACCTTCGTATCGTGCCAGAGTGATGGTTGTAGAGGACGATGCGGTTACTCGTCGCCTTCTTTGTAATGCTATTGAACTGGAATCAACCTTGTTGCTCGCAGGTTCATGCAGCACGGTGGCTGATGCATTGGTTTGGTTGGAATTAAATCAATGTGATTTGCTTTTAACAGACCTTGGATTTCCTGATGGCTCGGGCTTGATTGTTATCGATGCGTGTCGACGACTGAATCCCCAGGCTGACATTATGGTCATCACCATGTCTTCCGACGAGGATCAGGTGTTGGCTTGCATCGAAGCGGGCGCCTCCGGATACGTGCTCAAGGAGACGGGCCATAAAGAAGTAGTGCGCGCCTTACTTGAAGTGCTCAACGGCGGATCTCCCATCAGCCCTGTCATTGCGCGTAAAGTGCTAATGCGTATGCGTTTGCAGAGCAATTTGTTAGCCGATTCGGTGCGGTCAACTTGGAATTCTCTGACGCGACGCGAGGCGGCGATTTTGCAACTTATTGCGCGTGGTAGCTCGTATGCCAAGGTAGCCAGCGCCTTAGGGCTTTCGATTGGAACCGTTCAGACGCATATCAAACATATTTACGGCAAGCTCTCTGTTCATTCTAGGGGGGAGGCCGTTTATGAGGCGCGCCGCCGCGGTTTGCTTTCCGTCGATGGGTTTGTTCAGACTTCTGATCGGCCGGTCGAGGCCGACTGACATAAGCAACCTACGTTTTAGTAATTAATTGCCAATTGAGCACTATATCAGTGCGCCAAAGCCTGCTCTTTGCTAAGCACATTCCTAAAAGTGCAGGTTTTCTCGTGTTTCTTTGAAAGAAAAAAGGCGCTCCGCTATAATGGCGGGTTAAGGGAAGATCTGTACTAATTTTGCATTTTCATCGATTGGGGTTGTTATGAGTGACGAAAATCAGGTCGACTCAAGCCGTCGCGGCTTGTTGGTCGCAACCTGTGCTGCCGGCGGCGTGGCGGGTTTGGCAGCAACGGCTGCCTTCGTGTCGACGTTTGAGCCATCCGAGCGAGCAAAGGCCGCCGGTGCGCCCGTTGAGATCGACATTGCCGATCTCAAACCAGGCGAAATGAAAACGGTTGAATGGCGCGGTAAGCCAGTCTGGGTAGTTAAACGCACCCCGGATATGGTTTCTTCGCTAAAGAAAACTGATGCATTGGTGGCTGATCCTAAATCTGAGCGCAATGCCGATGATCTGACTCCTGCCTACGCACGTAACGAATATCGCTCTATCAAGCCAGAGATTCTGGTGGCGGTGGGTATTTGCTCCCACTTAGGCTGCTCGCCATCGACAAAGTTTCAGACGGGCGCTCAACCTTCGTTGCCGGATGATTGGGCTGGCGGATTCTTATGCCCATGCCATGGCTCAACGTTTGACTTGGCTGGTCGCGTTTATAAAAACAAACCCGCACCAGATAATCTTCAGGTTCCTCGCCATATGTATTTAAGCGAAACCCGTATCGCGATTGGTAAAGACGAGAAAGGCGAGGCGTAATCATGGCGTTTGTCGAGAAAAAACTACCTGCAGATGCGCCAATAGCTCAGAAAGCATTGGGTTGGGTTGATTCCCGCTTCCCGTTAACTAAGCTTTGGAATGATCAGTGGGGCAAGTATCACGCACCCAAGAACTTCAATATCCTTTATCTGTTTGGCTCATTGGCTGCTTTGGTGTTGGTAATTCAAATTGTCACCGGTATCTTCTTGGTGATGAACTACAAGCCAGATGCAACGCTCGCGTTTGCGTCAGTTGAGTACATCATGCGCGAAGTACCATGGGGGTGGCTGGTTCGCTATATGCACTCCACCGGCGCCTCGGCATTTTTTATCGTGGTCTACCTTCACATGATGCGTGCGCTTTTATACGGTTCGTATCGTAAGCCGCGTGAATTGATTTGGTTGTTTGGGGTAGCCATTTTTCTATGCCTAATGGGTGAGGCATTTTTTGGGTATCTCTTGCCATGGGGCCAGATGTCCTATTGGGGTGCTCAGGTGATCGTTAACCTGTTTGGTGCGATTCCATTTATTGGCCCTGATCTTTCGCTCTGGATTCGCGGTGACTATGTTGTCTCTGATGCGACGTTGAATCGCTTCTTCGCGTTTCATGTGATTGCTATTCCTTTGGTTTTGTTGGGCTTGGTAGTGGCGCACTTGATTGCTTTGCATGAAGTGGGTTCTAACAATCCAGACGGCATCGAAGTTAAAGACAACTTGGGTCCGGACGGAAATGGTATTGATACTATTCCATCGCATCCGTATTACTCGACCAAAGATATTTTTGGTGTTTCAGTGTTCCTATTCATTTTCAGTGCGGTGGTTTTCTTTGCGCCTGAAATGGGCGGCTACTTTTTGGAATACAACAATTTCATCCCGGCGGATCCATTAAAGACTCCTCCGCATATCGCACCGGTTTGGTATTTCACTCCGTACTATTCGATTCTTCGCGCAACAACATCGCAATTCATGATGGCGCTGATAGTGGGTGTGGCTGCTTATGCTGCACTTATTGTGTTGAAGACTAGATTGCCGCAGATGATCAAGAATTCAGTGATGGGTGGTGCAGTCATCGTGATCATCGCCATGTTGGTATTGGACGCGAAGTTCTGGGGTGTGGTTTTGATGGGCGTATCAGTGTTGATTTTAGCCGGCATGCCTTGGCTAGATTTGTCGCCCGTCAGATCTATTCGTTATCGTCCTGATTGGCACAAAATTGTTTACATCGTGTTTGGTATCGCGTTTTTGATACTGGGCTACCTCGGTGTGCAGGCGCCGACAGCCATTGGCACGTTTGTGTCGCAGGTTTGCACCTTCATTTATTTTGGATTTTTCTTGCTGATGCCTTGGTGGAGCCAAATGGGTGAATTCAAACCCGTGCCAAATCGCGTGACATTTCATCCGCACTAAGTCGCCAAAGGAAAAAAGAAATGATAATGCTTAAAAAATTTCTCGCGACGATAGCGTTGGTGCCCTTGTTGGCTGTCGCATCTGAGGGCGGCTTTCCCCTCGATCACGCTCCAGAACGAGGCAATGATCTCCCGGCTCTTCAAAATGGCGCGCGTTTGTT
>CAINAY010000021.1 GCA_903846425.1 uncultured Noviherbaspirillum sp. | reverse complement strand
GTACCGCTTTGCGGCACGGCGTGACTGTTTTGTTCACTAAATGCTGAGTCAACGCTACGAATTCAGCATCGGTAATGGTGAGTCTGACTTCTTCACCGGAATTTAATACGGCATCGATATGCGTCTGTTCATGCGTAGAGAGAATTTCTTTGGCTTCGCGCGCCTTGACCATCAAGGTGCGGGTATCTTCATCCGACAAAGGCGCTAGATTCGCTTGTTCAATAATCCAGCAAAACAAACGATGATCAAAGTCATCACCACCCAAGGCTGAATCACCGCCGGTGGATAAAACTTCAAATACGCCTTTCGATAATTTTAGAATCGAGACATCGAAGGTGCCGCCCCCCAAGTCATACACGGCATAGATACCTTCGGAACCGTTATCCAAGCCATAGGCAATCGCCGCTGCAGTCGGCTCATTTAACAAGCGTAAAACATTTAAGCCTGCTAATCGTGCAGCATCTTTGGTTGCCTGCCTCTGCGCATCATCAAAATACGCTGGCACCGTAATCACAGCGCCAACGAGTTCATCACCCAATGCATCTTCAGCACGCTGACGCAAAGTCGCTAAAATTTCTGCCGAGACTTCAACTGGGCTCTTAATGCCAGCAATTGTTTTAAGTTGCAGCATGCCGGGTGCATCGACAAAGTCATACGGAAGATTTTCTGCGTAAGCGATGTCTTTCAAGCCACGGCCCATGAATCGCTTCACCGAAACAATCGTATTTTTTGGGTCGGTTGTCTGCGCTGCTTTTGCTTTGTAACCTATCGTGGCATACCCAGTTTTTAGGTAATGCACGATAGACGGTAATAGGGCATGCCCTTCATCGTCATTCAATACTTCAGGAATGCCGTGGCGCACAGTGGCCACCAGTGAATTGGTGGTACCAAGATCAATACCCACGGCCAGTCTATGCTGGTGCGGCGCAGTGGACATGCCGGGTTCGGCGATTTGAAGCA
This sequence comes from uncultured Noviherbaspirillum sp., assembly GCA_903846425.1. Classification (GTDB taxonomy): domain Bacteria; phylum Pseudomonadota; class Gammaproteobacteria; order Burkholderiales; family Burkholderiaceae_D; genus Pernthalerella; species Pernthalerella communis. The sequence goes on along the minus strand of CAINAY010000021.1, from coordinate 3,972 downwards.
GGGCCATGATGTAATTTTTATAGTGTCTGGTTACTGTGTCAGTCGCGGACTGTGATCAAGCTTCGAGGAGTTCAAATACGCGGCCCACTTCGTCACCGAATTTTTCTACAAACATCAGCTGACGAACTTGTTCACCAGCGTCGTTGTACTGAGCTGCATTGAGATGTTGGGTTACTAAGGAAAGTAAAAGAGCGCGCTTTTGAATTAACTCATTTTCTAATTGTTCGAGAGCTGACTGATTTTTAGTATCGCGTGCCTCGTCTAATGCTTCGCGCCACTCGATTTGCTGCATTAAAAAAGCCGTCGGCATGGTGGTGTTAGATTCAGTCGCTAAATCAACGCCATTCAACTCACACAAATACATTGCGCGTTTTAAAGGGTTTTTAAGTGTTTGATAGGCTTCGTTAGCACGTGTTGCCCACTGCATGGCAACCCGTTTTTCTGCATCGGTGGCTGTGACAAATTTATCCGGATGCACTCTGCCCTGTACTTCACGATAGGCAGCGTCGAGCTGTTGAGTATCAATCTCAAACATCACAGGCATCTGAAACAGCTCGAAATGGTTTTTCATGGTGATCCAAAAACAAAAGCCTGTCGTTACAAACAGGCTTCAAGATAAAACGAGCCAGGCGAGTTAAATTCTAAAGCTCTCACCACAACCGCATTCATCTTTCACATTCGGGTTCTGGAATTTAAATCCCTCGTTTAAACCTTCACGCGCAAAATCTAACTCCGTGCCATCAATGTAAGGCAGGCTCTTAGGATCAACAAAAACCTTGATCCCGTGCGACTCAAATACCTGATCTTCCTCAGCGCTATCATCCACATATTCAAGCTTGTACGCCAAACCAGAGCAACCGGTTGTGCGCACTCCAAAACGCAGCCCTATACCTTTGCCGCGCTTATCAATAAAGCGCGACACATGTTTAGCAGCTTTTTCGGTCAAGGTAATCGCCATAGTCGTTCTCTCTCGTAGTACTTAAGCTGCCTTAGTCTCTTCACCGTGACGCGCTTTGTAATCAGCCACAGCTGCTTTGATGGCGTCTTCAGCCAAAATCGAGCAGTGAATTTTTACCGGTGGCAGCGCGAGCTCTTCAGCAATCTGCGTATTCTTGATCGATAGAGCTTGATCCAGTGTTTTACCTTTTACCCATTCCGTCACCAACGACGAGGAAGCGATTGCAGAACCGCAACCATAGGTCTTGAATTTTGCATCTTCGATCAGGCCATCCGCGCCTACTTTAATTTGCAGCTTCATCACATCGCCACATGCGGGAGCGCCCACCATACCGGTTCCAATCGTGTCATCACCTTTTTCAAAGGCACCGACGTTGCGTGGATTTTCGTAGTGATCAAGTACTTTGTCTGAATAAGCCATTGTGTTACTCCTAAACCTTAGTGAGCTGCCCATTGAATGGAATTGATATCAATTCCATCTTTATACATATCCCAGAGTGGCGACAAATCGCGTAATTTCTGAACTTTTTTCTTGAGAAGATCAATCGTGAAATCCACATCCTCTTCGGTGGTAAAACGGCCAAAGGTAAAGCGAATCGAACTATGCGCCAATTCATCGCTTCGCCCTAAAGCCCGCAATACATACGATGGCTCAAGACTAGCAGAGGTACACGCAGAACCAGACGACACCGCAATGCCTTTAATCGCCATGATTAAGGACTCGCCCTCGACGTAATTAAAACTAATATTTAAGTTGTGCGGCACACGATGCTGCATGTCACCGTTCACATACACTTCTTCGATCTCTTGCAGGCCTTTGGCCAGACGATCGCGCAAAGCCTGCATGCGTGGAATCTCAATAGCCATTTCTTCTTTAGCTATGCGAAACGCTTCGCCCATACCAACGATTTGGTGCGTTGCTAGCGTGCCGGAGCGCAGACCGCGCTCATGTCCGCCGCCGTGCATCTGCGCTTCAATACGTACGCGCGGCTTGCGTCGTACATACAATGCACCAACGCCTTTCGGGCCATAGGTTTTGTGTGCTGTGAACGTTACTAAGTCCACTTTGGTTTTTTCGAGATCAATCAGTGTTTTGCCGGTGGCCTGTGCTGCGTCCGAATGAAAAATAATGCCTTTGCTGCGGCACAGCTCACCGATTTCATCCATGGGCTGAATCACGCCAATCTCATTGTTCACCCACATCACCGACACCAAGATGGTGTCTGGACGAATCGCTTCTTTTAATTGCTCAATCGTGATCAGACCGTTATCGCCAGGCTGCAGATAGGTTGCTTCAAATCCTTGTCGCTCTAATTCACGCACGGTATCGAGCACTGCTTTGTGCTCGGTTTTTACAGTGATGATGTGCTTACCTTTGGTTTTGTAAAAATGCGCAGCGCCTTTAATAGCGAGGTTGTTACCTTCGGTTGCGCCCGAGGTCCAAATGATTTCACGCGAATCGGCATTCACCAAAGCTGCGACGTGTTCACGCGCCTCCTCAACCGCTTTTTCTGCTTCCCAGCCATACATGTGGCTACGTGAAGCGGGATTACCAAATTGCTCGCGCAAATAAGGAATCATCTTGTCAGCTACGCGCGGGTCGATCGGCGTGGTCGATGAATAATCCAAATAAATTGGGAAATGCGGCGCCCAAATGGTGTCCATCAGGTTTTTTGCCAGCGGTGCGTTCATTTTTACGTACTCCGGTTTATTCAAGTGCAAGATCAAGCGGCCTGATGAGTGCGCTGCATCACCACCACCGGTTTGGTCTCTGCTGGTTTTTCTTTTTGCTGCTCGACTAAATCTTTCAGCGATACCGAATCAAGGTAGTCCACCATTTTGGCGTTCAACGTTGCCCACAGATCGTGAGTCATGCAGCGCGTGCCCTTGGCTTCACCATCAGCGTGGCAATTTTGCTTGCCGCCACATTGCGTTGCATCGATGGGTTCATCGACGGCAATGATAATGTCCGCTACGGTAATGTCTTCAGGCCGACGAGCTAGGTTGTAACCACCTCCGGGACCGCGCACTGATTCCACAATCTCGTGGCGACGAAGTTTGCCAAACAGCTGCTCTAAGTAAGAGAGCGAAATCTCTTGTCGCTGGCTGATGCCCGCAAGCGTCACAGGCCCTTGATGTTGTCTCTGTGCGAGATCAATCATGGCGGTTACTGCAAAACGACCTTTGGTAGTAAGGCGCATGGTCTGACTCCAAAAAACTTGCTTCGATAGGAGATCGGGCCGGCCTTTTGGGCCAATCCCGAACGATTTGGTCGAGTATACCAAAGTCGACAGGAATCGTCAGGTATTAGGGAAATTAGGAACTTAATGCCTGAGATTTGAAGTAATAAATTATCTTAAATGCAATAATTTCATCGGTCCAAACAAGCGCTGCATGCCCGAATGAGCAATGAATGAGAGGTTATACGGATGCTCCGCCACTGCTTTGGGAAATCCGGCCACCGGTTCTAGTTCTTCCAGCCATTGAGCGATTTTCCCCCAAAGCACCAACGTGGGAGGCGGTTGTTCGCTTCTTTCGAGTAAAGACTCAAGCACCACATTGATTAATGGACGCCAGGCTTTTGCATCCTTGGCCGGCGCCACTTCAGGCCTGAACACGAGCGCTGCGTTCAATAACAAAAAACCTTCATCGCTCAAATTGTTTTGAAGATCAGGCAAGGTTTGTATAAAACCCGAACCTTTCGCTCTGGCTGTTGCCGATACTCCGGCAATCATTTCACCCTTTGTAGCATCGACCGACAACAAACCCTCAGCCACCATCAGCATCTTCATAAAGTTACGCAGGGAAGTCGCGCGATTGACTCGCTTAGATAAACCCTGCTCTGACCATAGGTCATCCACGGCGCCATCCATAAAACAAAAGCCGGTAGCACTTTGCTCTCGGGGATAAGGTCCTTCACCTACCAGTACATACCGCACTTGTTCGAGCGGCTGCGCAAAAGCGGCAAACAATCGGGCTTGCGTGGGCAGATACTCGTCTTGCGCAAGCGACGGC
>CAINAY010000020.1 GCA_903846425.1 uncultured Noviherbaspirillum sp. | reverse complement strand
TAGTACCTAATTCTAAGCTACTTTCTTTAAAATGCCTTTCTGCTGCCGATTAATCGTTTAGTCACTTTGCCTCTGAACGATGAAAAAATTCCTCTTACTGTTGCTGATATTGATAACGAGCCCGGTATACGCCGAGTGGAAGCTAATAATAGTTACGCTACCTGGGGATTCCTATTATGTTGATCCGGCCACCAAAACTACGGGCGACAAACCGCGTGTAACCACGATGCTCAACGGCCGCAGTCAAGAAACTCGAACATCGAACAAAGTGGTGTGGGAGGCGGATTGTAAAAAAATACGAGTGCGAGCGCTCTCACGGATCCGTTATCAAAAACGATATTTTCAAGGTAAGGTCTTATTTAACGATCCCTATCCGGGCGATCCGGTGTATCCCTTGCCGAATAGTCCGACTGAAAAATTATTCATTTATCTGTGTGGATTTAAGCCATCACGCCCGCCGCGCTAAGTACCCACGGCGTGACCAAGGTGATGATTAACTACTGACCTTCATACTGCTTCATACATTCTTCGTAGCGCTTATCTTTTGATTTAACCGAACCGAATCGAAGATTCGGATTTTTGAAAATCCAATCGATTTCTGCGTACCAGGATTCCAGCGTTGTCTTATCTAGCTGACGCTGATTAGCGATTTGTCGCGCATTGTCTTTCATTTGATTTTTGGTATAGCCCTTTTTTCGCTCGTCGACAAAGGCTTCCGTGTTGGTGGAAATCGATTCGCACATTCGACGCACATCCGCACGGGCTGGGTTCAGGGCGCAAAGCAGCACTAGGGCAATCAAGACTCGCATTCAAGGACCTCACAGGGTAACAGCGGGATTTAAACTATTTTGGTTTAATCGACCGCAATGGCGCCGAGCTTTAGGGGGAGGTGAGGAATGTACCGTGGGAGCAGAAATCCATGCGGTAATTGATCAAGCGGCTGAGCCAGCAACGATCCTGCTACACTATCGATATGTGTCGATTTGTTGCCTTTTTGCTGATATCACTAATTGGGTTCCAGACCTCCTGGGCCGCGGTGGCGAGCTACTGCCAGCATGAGCAGGGCGCTGCGGCTCGTCATGTAGGTCATCATGAGCACCAACATCATCACAAATCACTGATCAACGCTGTTGAAGATGCTCAGCAAAACAGTCAGAAAAATCCAGCTAGCGCAGGTGTTGATCTCGATTGCAGCTTTTGTCATGCAGCCGGCATCATGGCGCTGCTACCTGATTTAGATCCGGCTGTAACGATTCAAGCGACGCTTAATGTTAGCTGTAGGCTGATCTTGCATCCTCCCTCTGCGCCCCACGATCTCCCTGAACGACCTAATTGGTCGTAATCACTTTCTTATCTGGTCAGCCCTCGCGGGTGTTGGCTGGATTGTTCAAGCGCAAAGGCACTTCATAGTGAGCGATGCGTTCATTCAGTTCAGTTCACTAAACGAGTATGCGGCATCGTGCCGAGCTGACAGTCGAATTTAGCGATTGGAGAGTCGGATGTCCATTCATCTAGCAGTAAAAAGTAGGTCAGCAAAACGTCAGTACAGCATGCGCTATTCGATTGTGTATTTGCTTTTGAGTGCATCGTTGGCAGCGACGGCCCAAACGTCAGAGCCTTTAGTGCTTGATTCTTTAGTTAATCAAGCCGATACAGCTGCGTTGGCCGAGCCCGCACAGGTATTAACGATGGAAGCGGCGATACGATTAGCATTAGAACGTAATCCGACTTTGAGAGTAGCGCGTCGTGAAATCGAAGCGGCTGATGCACAAATTTTGCAAGGCTCATTACGACCGAATCCAGAATTCGTTTATCTCGCAGAAGATACGCGCAGTGTTACGCGAACGAGTACAGCGCAATTGGATGTGCCGATTGAAATGGGCGGTAAACGTCGTGCGCGTGTGGATGCCGCGACTCGCAACAAAAATGCTGCAGTGTCCGAATTAACAGCGCGCCAGCTGCAAATACGGTCATCAACCATGGCGGCGTTTTTCGATGTGGTTGCAGCGCAAGAGCTAACAGCATTAACGCGCGATACGCTAGTTTTAGCTACGCGAGCATCAGATATTGCCGGCAAGCGAGTGACTGCCGGTAAGATCTCACCGGTTGAAGAAATTAAAGCGCGTGTGGCCGAAGCGGGCGTGCGGCTTTCACTTACCCAAGCAGAGAGTGAATTGCGGAATGCGCGACGACGCTTAAGTAATTTTTGGGGAAATCCATCGCCTCGGTTTACCGAAGTCGTGAGTCAGAGTGATCGCATGCCTGATTTGCCAACTCGCGACGTGATACAAAGCCGGCTGGCGATCTCACCTGTGCTCGAGCGTGCGCTGCAAGAAGTAGAGCGACGCAAATCATTGGTTACGGTTGAGCAAACGAAAACTGTGCCAGACATTACCTTTAGCTTAGGAATGAAGCGGCGCGAAGATGTCGCACGTGATCAAATCATGGTCGGGTTATCGATACCACTACCCGTGTTTAATCGTAATCAAGGTAATTTACTCGAAGCCTTAAAGCGTGAAGATAAAGCGCGTGATGAATTGGCTGCGATAAAACTATCGCTGTACGGCGATGCACTGCAAATTCTAGAGCGGATCAGTGCGCGACGTGAAGAAACAGAATTACTACAAAAAAGTTTACTGCCGGGCGCTAAGTGGGCCTATGAGGCCGCGACGATAGGTTTTGAAAATGGAAAATTTAGTTTTCTCGAAGTGCTGGATGCGCAACGTACCTATTTTAGTGCGAAATCTCAGTACCTGACCGCGCTCTCTGCCCTATATACCGCCATTACAGATCTCGAAAGTTTACTCGGAGGAGTTGAGGGTATCTCGGCGACATCATCAGCGAAAGAATAAGCATGAATACTCATTTTAAAAAATCAGAGACTGGCATCAGTGGGAAGCAATGGTTGGTAATTATTGTGGTGCTGATTGTGGGTGCTGCACTGGCATTTCTGATACTGACTTCACGTAAACAAGTCGACGCGAATCCATTTGATGATGATGGTCCGCGTCCCGCCGTCGCCTCAGCAGCTGTGCCTAAAGAAGCGAACAAAGTAGTGATGGATGAAGCTCAGATCAAGGCCAGCGATATTCACGTTGTCAGTGCAGGCCCGTTAGCCATTTCTACCAAATTGCAATTTCCAGGCGAAATACAAATCAACGATGATCGGACGGTGCATGTGGTGCCGCGTGTGTCGGGTGTGGCTGAAGCGGTATTGGTTAGCACGGGACAATTCGTTAAAAAAGGCCAAACACTTGCCGTGTTTTCTAGTCAAATGATTTCTGAGCAGCGCAGCGCATTACAGACTGCACAAAAACGTTTGAGCTTAGCTAACACGATTTATCAGCGCGAAAAAACCTTGTGGGAACAAAAAATCACCGCTGAGCAGGATTATCTGCAAGCCTTGCAGAGTTTGCGAGAAGCAGAGATTGCGGTTGATAACTCTCAGCAAAAATTGTCCGCTCTCGGTGTCATCCTAAATAACAATGCGAATTCAAGTAGTCTTAATCGTTTTGAATTGCGTGCTCCATATGATGGGTTGGTGGTTGAGCGAAATTTGAGCATAGGCGAAGCGGTAAAAGAAGATACACCTATCTTCACAATTTCTGACCTATCAACCGTGTGGGCTGAAGTCCATATACCCGCAAAAGATCTTCCGTATGTACGTATGGGCGACAAAGTGACTTTGCGTGCTACCGCCTTTGATGCACAAACAACGGGCACAGTCGCCTTTATTGGTGCATTAGTCGGTGAACTCACGCGCATGGCAAAGGCACGCATAGTGCTGGCCAATCCGCAAGGTGCGTGGCGCCCTGGTTTATTTGTAAGCGTAGAAGTTAAAGCCGCTGAAGTCCGCGTGCCTATCGCAATTGAAACAGACGCTTTACAAACACTAGGAACGCAGCAAGTTGTTTTTGTGCGAACCGAGACTGGTTTTAAAGCCCACCCAGTAAAGATTGGTCTAAACGATGGCAAGCATGTGGAAGTAGTGGAGGGATTAGCCGCTGGTGCTCGCTACGCTGCTAAGGGTAGTTACATTCTTAAATCGGAATTGTCGAAGCTGACAACCGAAGATGGCTATTAAGCGGGGCGACGCACATCATGTTTGAATCACTGATTCGTTTTTCTATTGCGCAGCGCATGCTGGTTCTGCTGCTGGCGGTAGGTGTCGCGATTGCGGGCATCTATAGCTATCAACGTTTGCCGATTGATGCCGTACCTGACATCACCAATGTACAAGTACAGATCAATACTATGGCGCCGGGTTATTCACCGCTAGAAGCAGAGCAGCGCGTGACGTATCCGCTAGAGACCGTAATGGCCGGTCTGCCTAACCTGCAACAGACGCGTTCATTATCGCGTTATGGCCTCTCGCAAGTTACCGTCATTTTCAAAGAAGACACCGATATATTTTTTGCTCGCCAGTTAGTGAATGAACGCATTACCCAAGCACGCGACAAACTTCCAGCTGGCTTAACCCCTGAAATGGGCCCGATTGCAACGGGCCTGGGGGAAATTTATCTCTGGACAGTCGAGGCCAGCACTGATGCACGTAAATCAGATGGAACGATCTATACCGATACCGATTTGCGTGAGATTCAAGATTGGGTCATTAAGCCCCAGTTACGTAACGTACCCGGTGTAACTGAAATTAATTCTATTGGCGGCTATGTCAAGGAATACCAAATTGCGCCCGACCCAGAGCGTTTAGCCTCACTCGGTGTATCGATGGCTGATTTGGTGAGTGCCATCGATAGTAATAATCACAATCGAGGTGCTGGCTATATAGAAAAACGTGGTGAGCAGTATTTGGTGCGTGCGCCAGGACAACTTCGCAACGTAGAAGATATCCGCGATGTCATCATCAAAAATTCCGCCGGTGTACCTGTACGTGTTCGTGATGTTGCTGAAGTAGGTGTTGGTCAGGAATTACGAACCGGTGCGGCGACGGCAGACGGAAAAGAAGTCGTGCTCGGTACGGTTTTCATGCTGATGGGTCAAAACAGCGGTGTCGTATCTGAAGCAGTAGATCGCAAGATGACCGAGATTAATCGCAATCTTCCCAAAGGTGTTCGCATTATTACGGTATATGACCGAACTAATTTGGTAGCGAAAGCGATTCGCACCGTTCGCAATAATTTGCTTGAAGGCGCGATATTGGTGATTGTTGTGCTGTTCGGTTTTTTGGGAAATTTGCGTGCCGCTATTATTACTGCAGCAGTGATTCCTTTATCGATGCTGTTCACCTTTACCGGCATGGTTCATTATCAAGTCAGCGCTAATTTAATGAGTTTGGGCGCGCTCGATTTTGGCATCATCATCGATGGCGCGGTGGTGATCGTTGAAAATTGCATACGACGGCTTGCACATTCCCAACAGAGGCTAGGGCGACCATTAACTCAGGAAGAGCGCTTCACCGAAGTGTTTGAGGCATCCAAAGAATCACGTCGTCCGCTCTTGTTTGGACAAGTCATCATCATGGTGGTGTATCTGCCTATCTTCGCCTTGAGCGGTGTAGAAGGAAAAATGTTTCACCCCATGGCATTTACTGTGGTGGCTGCCTTATTAGGAGCGATCGTTCTTTCTGTCACCTTTATTCCTGCCGCGGTAGCGACGTTTGTAACTGGTCGTGTGCAAGAAAAAGAAAATATTTTTATGGTGGTAGCACGTCGTTGGTACAACCCTATGTATGACTACGTGATGTCGATCAAACCGGTGGTACTCAGCGTAGCGACCGTGGTGATTATGTTGAGTGGCTTGCTCATGATGCGCATGGGTAGTGAGTTTGTACCTAACTTAAATGAAGGTGATCTCGCTTTCCAAACCATACGTGCGCCTGGTGTTAGCTTAACTCAAGCCGTTGAGATGCAAATGCATATTGAAAGTACGCTGAAGAAAAAATTCCCTGAGATAGACAGAGTATTTACGCGTATTGGAACTGCCGAGATCGCGACCGATCCGATGCCGCCGAGTTTGTCAGACGGATACATCATGTTAAAGCCGGTTGATCAATGGCCCGATCCCACTAAATCCCGTGATCAGTTACGCACTGAAATCAGCCAAACGGTGTGGAAAATCCCGGGAAACAACTACGATTTTTCACAACCCATTCAGTTGCGATTTAATGAATTGATTTCTGGCGTGCGTAGTGATGTGGCGGTAAAAATTTTTGGTGATGATTTGGATACCTTACATAGACTCGCTGACGAGACAGCTGCCGTTTTGCAGCGGGTACCTGGCTCATCCGAAGTGAAAGTAGAGCAGACGACAGGTTTACCTGTGCTGACTGTACGTATTGATAGGCAGAAGGCCGCGCGCTACGGTTTAAACATGGTTGATGTGCAGGATGTCGTGGCTAGCGCAATTGGTGGAACCACCGCAGGCACTTTGTTTGAGGGTGACCGACGCTTTGATATTGTGGTTCGACTCCCCGAAAGCTTACGTACTGATTTAGAAGCCATGAAACGCTTACCGATTGCTATGCCGGTACCCGATGCTCAAAATCGTCGACGCTTTATTCAACTCGCAGAGGTCGCCACATTAGAACTGGCACCGGGTCCGAATCAAATTAGTCGTGAGAATGGCAAGCGCCGCGTGGTGGTGACAACCAATGTGCGCAATCGGGATGTCGGCTCTTTTGTGGTGGATGCAGAGCAGGCGTTGGTGAAAGTACCGCTGCCGACCGGCTACTGGACCACGTGGGGCGGTACTTTTGAGAATTTGCAATCCGCCACTGAGCGTTTAAAACTAGTAGTGCCCGCCGCTTTATTTTTAGTTTTCTTGCTGCTGTATGCCATGTTTGGGAATGTGAAAGATGGCCTGCTGGTATTTACCGGAATACCATTTGCATTGACAGGTGGCGTGCTCGCTTTGTGGCTGCGAGATATACCACTCTCTATTTCGGCATCTGTCGGTTTTATTGCGCTATCAGGTGTGGCGGTATTAAATGGATTGGTATTGATTTCATTCATACGCAATTTACAAGAGCAAGGTCACGCCTTAGTTGACGCAGTAAGAGAAGGCACTATGACGCGCTTGCGGCCGGTATTGGTGACCGCCTTAGTGGCATCGTTAGGATTTTTACCGATGGCGATCGCCATGGGAACCGGAGCTGAAGTGCAGCGACCACTAGCTACAGTGGTGATAGGCGGCATATTGTCATCCACCTTACTCACACTGTTGGTGCTGCCTATGCTCTATTTATTAGCGCACCGTCGATCTGACAATAGGGTTTGATTATCTTGCCCCAGCGAGTGCTGGGACAAGTTTCTAATTTATATTCAGAACTGCAGACTTAGAACAAATAGCGCACGTTGAGCGCGTAGATAGTGCTGTTGGGATCGTGACGGAAGTAGCCGCCAATCGCGTAGAGATCACTGAATTTATATTGTAAATTCACCACCGACGCGAAATCACCCGAAACGATGACCCCAGAGGCAGTACCTTCGAAATTTTCTGTCAGACGTCTTTTTACCCCGATAGATACAGGATAGATATTCGCTTCCGTGTTGGAACCACTATTTACGCGAGTCGAACCATTTACGGCGCTGACGCTGGCAATCACATCGGTGCCAGGTTGGAGAGCTCGGCGATAGCCAGCGCTTAATTGGTACTGTTTAAAGTCGACGCTGATGTCCAGAGTGTTGCCATTAAACTTAATGGTATCTGTGGAAGTGGAAAAATAATTCCCGAAAACGTAGAAATTTTCAGTGACGAGTTTGCTGCCTTCAATACTTGTTCCGTGCAGGGTAGCGCGATAGGTAGTATCGATCATAATATTGGCGTAGCCAATACCGACATAATTGTAGGTTAATCCATTAGTCTTGCTCGATGAATCTTGTGCCCACGCCATAGCCGGTAAAAGCAGGGCGGAGGCAATTATTGATTTTTTGAATTTCATGATGTTTTTTGATGTCTAGTGTTTTATGTAAGTGGGTGGATAAATCGGGCAGATAATGCCGCTGAATAATCCGATTAAACACTTAAGGTCAAACTGCCTGATATGCCCCTGTTGGTGATACTAGCATATTTCTTATTTGAAAATTTACACTACGAAAAGTCAGATTACTACCTATTCTGAATTTACACCTTAAAAACTAAAGCTCTCCGTCTATTCTGTTTATTATCGTGTCATATTAATTATTATCAGCTCGTCAATATCATTGGCTTGGCAGGTGAGGACACATTATGAAAGCAGCGAACACCTTAATTCTTCTCGGAAGCAGCGTTTTATTCAGCGCTTGCGTGACCGTCGAGCCGCCACCGCCACCAGCAGCTGAACCTGTGGCAGAGGCGGTCGCGGTTCCACCAACCTCAGCCGTCGTAACCCTTGTGGAAGCGATCTACGTTCCGCCACCGCCGCCGCCTCCGGAAAACTACTCGGGCGATGTGAGAAACGGACTCAAGGATGGAGTCGGCGTTTATGATTTTCCAAGTGGCAGTCGGTATGAAGGTCAATTTTCCAATGATGTGAAAAATGGCCAGGGCAAACTGAGTTTTGTGAATGGCGAAACGTATGACGGTGAATTTACCAATGGGAAAATTACTGGCCATGGTAAGCATAAATACCGCAACGGTGATGTCTATGTGGGCGAGTTTGCGGATAGTCGCAAAGAAGGTCAGGGTGAGTATCACTTTGCCACCGGCGAAAAATACGTCGGTGATTATGTCAAAGACAAAATCACAGGTAAGGGCATCTGGTCATACCGGAATGGCGATCGTTACGAAGGTGAATTCAAAAATAGTGTTCGCCAAGGGAGTGGGACCTATTATTTCGCAAGTGGCAGTAAATACGAAGGAAACTTTGAAAATAATTACTTCCATGGGCAGGGTACCTATACCTTTGCTGATGGACGTGAATATTCAGGTGATTTTTTTCACGATCAGATTAAAGGTCGCGGAACGCTAAGCTATCCTGATGGCGAAAAATACACGGGAAATTTTGTTAATGGCCGTTACCATGGCCATGGCGTTCTTAGCTTCGCTATAGACCGTGTACCGCTTGAAGGTTTGTGGAACGATGGACGATTCGTTCGCTACGAAAAAACCAACTGGCATTATTGAGTGATTATTGCTGGTCGATATCTTCTTTAATAGAGGCCAGCATTTCACGAAATTCATTTAATACTCTCGTTTCAACCAGCGACAATTCTGCTAAAGGCGCATAGGTTCGCGCTTTAGATAAATACAGAATCAATTCATTGAATATCTCTGTAATGGTCAGTACATCGCGACTCTCTATGTAGGCATCGGTATTAATGTCTACCAGCGAATTAGAGAAGTTGATGTATTCCGACAGAGATTTCGATGCCATTAGCAGCAGCATCCCTATTTCTTGCGCACTCATCTCTTGAGCGGGTTTTTTTAAACCCCTCAGGCTGGTATTTAGTGCTTTAGCAGTTCTCTCCAGGCTCACACGTCCCCCTGTAATTCTTAGATTAATTTAATTGCACTTATGCTGCTGATTAGATAATTGTCTTTTTGGACATTATTAAATGACGCCTCAATTTTTACCTTAATTATGAAGGGGTTATGACAAATATTTCGCGCAAAAACCACAATCATTTAAATTAAACTTAGTTTCTAATCAGAAAGTGTAAAAAGTGTATAAATGTCAGTGTATTATTTTTCTACGAAATATAAAGTTTTTACAACGGTTTGGTAGAAGTACTATTTCAGCAATTAAATTAATAAAATAATAATGGTTTGAGTTGGCAATTGGCGAATTATTTCTTGCCCTCAGACTGCGGAGTACAAAAATGAAAAAAATACCCATGGCATTGTTTGCCTCCCTGGCGATGTCTGCCGCGAATGCTGCCAACCATGATGACAACGAAAAACTAGCCCAACTGGCTAATTTGGCGGGCCAATGGTCACCGATTTCCCAATGTGCCATGTTTCCTCAGGCCAGTTTAGCCTCCGTGCGTGATCATCATGAATTTCATTTGCCTCCCAAAGATGGTCCATTGGGCGAGGAAATTATTCGTCGCAAACGTAATAGTCGTGAAGAATTAGTGCCTGCCGATACCGGCATAATGAGCATAGAAAAATTCGATACCACATCGGTTAATGGTAAAAACTATTACGTTCTAAAGCAATTAATCAAAATCCCACGCCCTGATGGCGAAGTGATTCCTGTGGCCAGTATTTCGTATTTGGACTACCAAGAAAACTATATACAAAAGTTGTTTCAGGAAATCGATGGCCGTGTGGTGATCCAGTACGGCAAGCTGCTCGACTACAAAGCGAATGTCGGGCAAAAAGATCCGCAGAAACTGTACAAATGCGATCACCCAAAAACACGTGAAGCAGTCGCCGCGTGGGAAGCAGATCAACAAAAAGACGCGGAAGAAAAACGTCTGCGACTGGTAGCAGATTTCCGCAAACACGCAGCACAGTTTAATTCTCAGGGCGAAGCAGTTGCGGCTAATTCAAAATTCAAATACACACTGAAAATAGCTAAGGATGAGCTCTCGAAAAAAGAGATTTTACTTGTCGAGAATGAGACTGCGATTGGCGCGGGCAGCATTGTGACTGAGCTTTCCTGCGGTGCTGTTGAAGGTAAAAAAGTCATTAAGGCACAACTAACGTTTTATGACGTTAAGCTCCCGGTGCAAGTGAATGGCAAAGACGGCATACCCTTTAGTAAGACGCGTAAAAATGAGCACGTCATTGATAGTGGGATTGCCATTAATCAGAGCAGCTTCTTTAACAACGTACAAATCGCCACTTTAGGTTTGGCTAAAGAAGGCTATTTGGTATGGCAAGCCGATCACAAAGAAATAAAAAATAATCGCTATACCGATGAGCTCGATGTTGTTTACGACTTAGCGTTTAAGTTGACCACCGATTTGGGCGATTTCTATTTAGAGATTCCGCCCTATAACAAGAACATTCGCAAACTCATTGCCGCATGCAGTCAGTAATTTGCTGCATGCCCTTCATTAAGCGCAGGAGATCGAATGAATTCTAAACTGATTGTTCTACTACTTGTTTTTGTCGTTTCGGGTTGCCAGGTATCCGTGCGGTTGGGAGCTGACGGTACGTTTGCGCCGCATAACCATGAACCAATTGCTCCGACAGCGTCTGCGCCCACCACTGCCGAGGCGGTGACTAAAGCTGAAACCAATAGCGCGCCGGTCTGCCCAAGTGTTCCTGCAGTTGCTGAATGCCCTGCGGCCGAGCCTGTTGTAAAGGCGGTATCCGAGACTCAGACAAATGTGACCCCAGTCAATCCTCCAGATCCAAATCCGGTAGCTGCTGAATCGCAGAATGCGCAACCGCAAGAAGCGCAATCGCAAAACACCCAGCCGCAAGAACAAAGTTCGGAGCAGCAGGCACAATCAGAATCCTCTGATGGGGCAGACGTTGCTGTTGATGACAAGGCTAGCGTTACTGCAGAAACCTTCGACATTGAAAAGTATGTAGAACAGTCCGCATCGTGTGTGCAGCAACGTCCTTGCATCCAGACTCAAGCCGAGGAGAGTTCACTAGCACCTAATGTGGTCAACGAACCGAAGAAACCTGAGCCCGTGAAGGTGATCGAACAAGCCAAACCAGCAGACTCTGTCATTGATCGTAAAGCCTTTAGTGTTGAATCCGGCGGCATACAGCGAGTTGATCGGAGGCGTACAGCCCCGATTCGAGTTGAAGTTCCGCCAGATATGCCTCGTTAAATCATCGACGATGTTATTAAAATAAAAATAATCAGGCGCGGATAAGTCAGAAAATCTTAAACATGTATTTTTGATGCTGTTGCATGAGCCGGCATCGATGTTTATGCGGTAAAGTATCGCCCAATCGCCCATGCTTAATGGGCGTTTTGCCCACTAAGCATGGGCGTTCTCGCGATTAATGGGCACGGAGGAGTTTTATGGTGAACAATCCTAAAGGCGACTTGTACGTCGGCAGCGGAGTCAAAATGACCGGGAATGTAGTTGCGCCCGGACTGGTAGAAATTGATGGTTCGTTTGATGGTGTTATCAAGGCACAATCAGTGAACGTTACATCGCATGGCGTAGTGAATGGCACTACAGAAGCCAGCCATATTCGCGTTGAAGGCCAAGTCAATCAGACGCTAAAAGCGGCTGGTACGCTACTCATTGAATCGACCGGAAAAGTAAGTGGCGATGTGTCGTACGCCGATTTGGAAATTCGCCGCGGTGGTGACCTTCAAGGTTCGATCACTATTATTAAGTAGTCGTCTCTGCTCAGAGCCCATTCCTGAGGCTCTCCACTTTTTATTCAGCTACCACCTAAGTTCACCTTGAATTGGTTCGCTAGGGTGAATTGATGTCGTTGCTATTTGATCGATCTGATCAACGTGGTCAGTATGAAAAAAATATTTTCCCTGGTGCTGTTTCTATTGCTTCGCTCTGCCCACGCTGAGCAATGGATTCCGTATTCTCAAACAAGCCAGGGTACGCAGTATTTTGATCTTCAGAGCTCGATTACGATGGGCGGAAGTGCGGCATTTATTTTGGATTTGCATGACATGAAATCCGAGGCCAATGATGCCGAGGGCAAGGCCTATCGTTCTATCATTTATGCCAGAGAGTTTAACTGTCGCAAAGAACAGAGCCGCATCCTGAGTTGGCAGCGTAAGTCAGAATCCATGGGTAACGGAGCTGTCGTGAGCGAGCATTCGCAAGTCAGCGAATGGACCGATGTAAAAACACCGAACGCTAAGCGCTTGATGATGGCTGCGTGTGAGCAGCGTTAAATAAGACTCTGATCAATCAGATTTGCTAGACGAGTTGCTTGAGGGCTTTGTTGACCTTAGCGATCGCTTTTTCTTGCTCATCCAAGCGTTCGTTAGTCATAGCTGCTGCACTGGATAAATTAGACATGCGTTCTTGCATTGCAGGCGGCATAGTCCAAAGGCTTTCTGGATCAATCTCGAAATGATACTCAGGCTCTTGCGCCTCTAATGCTTCAGTGGCTTCAGCATGCTCTTGCGCTAGATGATCGGACTCTGTTTCAGCTAATGCTTCGGGTGTGGCTGCTTCAGCAGGCGCTGCTGTGGCAACAGGGTCGGCTTTCGCAATGATGGTGTTCGCTTTGGGTTTAGCTTTTTTTACCCCCTCAGCATGTTGCGGGGGCCGATCGCCATGAAAAATTTCGACTTCTTCTTCGGACATCCCTGAATCTCCCTTGGGTTGGTAGCAGCTACATCTTCGTCTACGTCAATTTATCGGCTGATACTAGCAAATCATGAGCTGCGGCCTGACTTTGATGACTTATCTATCCGTTAACTTCATACCATTTGCTTGATATCACACTAATCTTTGACCACCAGTCTTTTTCATTGTGTATGTTCAGGATGATTTCATTTCTCAGCGTGTATTCATAATCGGACAAGGTCTTCTTCTTTGCGGCGTTTGAACTGTTGACGTTTTGCAGACTTTGGTAACCCGAACTATTTGCTCCCAGCGTTTTTTCCATTTCGATGATGGCAAACATAAAGCTAGCCTCTAATCCAGTAGCAGCCCAATCTCTCTCCAGTAGGGTTAGCTGAGCTTTTATGAATTGGATTTCAGCGTCTTTGTGACCACGTCGCTGATTGATGAGGATAATTGCTAGTCCAGCTAGGCAGGCGAATACGATCAGATATGGGCTAGGGTTGGCACTACTGATCATAAAGAAAAAAATCCCTGCAATCATTACGCTCAAGGTTGCCCATGCGCCGATGTTTAGCTGTTTAATTTTTTGCAGCTCATCATTGGCCTCGCTCAGCGCTTGCACGTAAGTGTTGGCGGCTTCTTTGGTGGATTTTAGTAACTGCAGACGACGATTGTATTCAACGCGTTCTGCTTCGTTGAGTCCGTCGATCCGTACTTTGAGATCATCAATGTGACTCATGAATTGTTAGCTTTTTGCCTTAGCTATGTGGGCCATAATGAGTGTTTGAAGAGACTTCTTAATAGATAATTAGAGTATCGGCGCTTTTGGCTTTTCAAGGCAAGTGCTATATGAATTGCTAAATAATTAATAGTTTAATGAGCCCTCTTAGCTCGTATTTATTCATCTTATGATGTCGATACCTTTTTTTGAAATCTATATCGAGTTTGGCGTGATATTGCTTGCACCACTGGTGTTTCAATATGTCCTGTGGCGTTCAAAGGAAGCACGGCAATCGCGCATGTTTCGTCAGAATTTTGTCATCTTCGGGGTTTTATATGCTGCGATCTTCGGTTTAGCTTTGATCAATTACATCAGGCCATTAAAATCCAGTTGATAAGTAAACCAGTTTGCCAGCATGGACGCTTCTAACCCACGATGATCTCCGTAAGAACCACTAGACTTGCTATTGTATTTTCCATGCTGATGCTCGCTTCTTGCGGCGTGAAACAGGACTTTAACTTCACGTTGGTTTGTAAGGGTAAAAATGATGTCATGTCGAAGTTGAAGGCTGAGCCCGCAGAGACCGAAATCAAAGAAGAAACCCGTACTTATCCGTTCCAGCTAAGGGATTTGGACGGCTATCACTGCCATACCAAACGATCTGAAAAAATTGCGTGCATACGCTCGCTGGACGACGAAGAGACCTTCCGTCATGAATCGATGGTCTTTACTCGCGCCACCATGAGCGTGACCCACATTTCGTCAACTGAAAAGAAAAAAATTGGGCTGGTAATTGAGGAAAGCTTTGAAGGTCAGTGTGTAGAGTCCGACCATTCAAGCTGATCGATCATTTGGGATCGCGGCAAAGATAATTGGTGACCCACAACTCGGGTTTGCATTCAACGTTGCAGTGATTGGTGACGTGACCCATGGCACCTTTGGCTGATTTTATGCACGGAATGTAGCAAGCTCGAAAGAAGGCTTTACCTCTTTCGCAGCGTGGATCATTCGTCTTTGACTCGATTTTTCTTTGTGGTGCAAACGCGCTCGCGTCGTCCGCTAGGCAGCACCAGGCCACCAGCATAGCCATTAGGGATCGCACGATGATTTTGGCTGAGCGCATGCAAAACTCCGTAAATACTGCCAGCTTGGTCAAGTTCCATCTTGTGGGGTTTGCAGGCAGTACTCATTTATCGACAGTTACCGGAAATTCTATAAGGCGCTGAGTTATTTTTTAAATAACTCAGCGTTGAATTTATTGCTGCGGCTTTATTGTAGCTAGCTAGGAACAGCGTTTGCCTGATTCATGATGCAAACGTGGCTCGTTGCATTACTCGATACGTGAGCGATTTTCTGTTATGTTTCACTATCAATTATATGAGGAGAAATGAATGAAGTCTTTGCTGGCTGCGCTATTGCTGTGTTCTGCATCTTTGGCCTTTGCACATTGCCCAAATGCGGTCGTTTGCGAAATGAAAGCGATTGATTCTTCGGTAGGCACGGTTAAATTGGCTGATGCGCAGCTTGAGAAGGTCAAGACTCTTCGCGCTGAGGGTGAAAAACTGTATAACGATGGTCGCGAAGGCGAAGCACTTAAACTGCTGCGCGAGGCCAGAAAGATGATCAAAGACGCTTCTTCCTGATCACTAGTGGCTTAGGTTGTTTCGAATCGAAAACGGGGTCTAAGGACCCCGTTTTATTTTTACTGTTTTTGCCTTGCAGTTTAAGGTTTATAGTCTTTGCAGACTTGGCTGAAGACTAGCTTATTAGCGGGGCTGGAGTTAACTGTTTTCCAGTCGCTGGGCGTTTCTACGTTACCCATCACTTCGCCGGTGGCTTGAGGTCCGGTGTGTGCCACATACTTCCTGAAATGTCCCATCTCCTTCTTGCAGTCATATTCTTTGTATAGCCTGATGGAGTGCAGGCCTTCTTTTGTGGCATCTCGATAGCTTTCCATTTCCCACACGCGGCGCATATTTCCATGGGTTTCTATCGAGGTTGGGTCCATGTAATACGCGGTGCCATGTATATTTTGAAACATCCTTACCCATTCGGCCTGTGCTAAGGGGGTAATTAGCAAAAGAACGAGAGATGTTGCGAGGGTTCTTTTTGATGCCAATTGAATAAATGTTTTCATTCGTTTTTTCTCCTTGTTTTACTGGCCGTCAAAGGCAACTTACTCTTTCTATTGTAGCTGTATGACTTGTATAAAGATGCTGGAAACGGTTAATTTAGACTGAATCTTGCTGCTAAGAGGCATGTCCTACCATGCGCTAAGTCAAAATTTTCTGGGAAAACATTCGCCCCATTATTTTGCTGATTGATAGGTTTGCGCGGTGGGCTGTCGAAAACTGCGTAGTGCGGATATTCGTGGTTTGGGTCCAGCAAGTCGAGTACTGAGATCGTAGTAATACAGAGTCTCGTTATCCGCATGAATTTCTGAACATTATGCATGGCATAGTTCGGTGCATACAGAAAGAAATAGTACCCAAAGTGATTTTTGTTTTCAACATTGCTGAGGATTGTTGAAATCCAAGTGATCGGTTTCTATCGATTTGATCGGTTGGGGATGTTCGCCATACCTTAACCAGTATGGAGAAACTTCACACATCTCGGCCAATACGACTAATTTATCCTCGGTCGGCATCGATTCGCCCATCAGCCATTTGTATACGGAGATAGACGTTACTTGTCCTACACAATAGCGCTTATTGAATAGGGTGCAGAGCTCTCCCGCTTTGCGTGGATTAAAGCCCGCCTTCTCTAGCGAGCGTACGAGTCGAATTCTGAATTCTTCTCTTTTCTTAAAATCTACATGCTGTGGCATATCGGTTGGTAGGTGAAGATAAGAAGCGGATTAATAATAGTTTTTGAACTACGAATTTTTACTCAGAGCCCGTAATTAACCAGTTACTCGAAACCCCTAAAAGATTTGAGAGAGCGATCATTTTTTCTTCAGAGGGAACCGATCGCGCCTGCAACCAGTCGTGCAACATGGTTTCTGTAATTTGGCAGTGAGAAATACGTTTGTTAAAAACTTCCGAAAATTTTCTACAGCTCATACCCGCATAGTTGGAATTTTTCATGGAAAATTTCAACCTGAGTGCAAATAACTCAACAGGTTGCATAAGCACAGTGGAGCTAGTTGCGTTCATTTGGTTTGTGCACTCAGCTCAGAGGTGGGGATGTCTTCAGCAGTCAAGACCAGTTGCAGACCGGATTCTATGGAAGCAATAGCATCCGCAGCCATCGTCCTCAAATACCGATGAATGGCTGCATCCTGAGGGCTAGCATCCTGACATTGTTCGCTGTACGACACGAAACCGTTTAAGCTCATGAGTAGTCCGGCTAAGTGTCGTGGGCATTCGCAGTACAAGCTGTAATCCAGAGCAGAAATAGTTTCCAGATCTTCGACGCTGAATTTTTTTTCTGTGTTACGCGGCGCACTGCCATTTACGTGAGCCTTTTCTGCTAATGAACTCAGCAGCTGACGAACGTCGGCACTACTAACGGGAGATTTAAGGCAGCGTATCCCTGCGGCTTCGAGAGTTTGTATTGTGATTGAATTACTGTAGCTATAGATCACCACCGTACCCATGTGAGCAAGACCTTGGATCGAATGAATAAGCTGCTGTGCATGAGTAGGTTGAAGTGCCGAGTAGTTAAAAAGTAAAACGTCAAACTTTCCAAGCCAGTGTTGGATTTCTTCGGGGTCGCTAAGGTGATTAACGACGTTAAGTTCTGACTGGTTATGGTCACGCAGGATTGATTTAAGCCGAGTGGAGTCACCTACAGTGAGCAGCCGAATTTGGTCTAATGCATGACGTTGGGACGATGAGGGTGGATTTAGAAAATTCAGATGCTCAGCCAACTCATCGATACTTAATGAAGAAAGATTGCTAGGTTTGTGCCCAACATCGACCAAGGCTTTGATGAGTTTTAAGCGTTGAACTTCAGAGGGGGCATAACGACGCGCTCCGCCGCCGGTTCTGTGTGGTTTGGGTAAACCGTACCGGTGCTCCCAGATTCGCAGCGTCGATGCGTTTATGCCCGTTGCCTTGGCCACGGCACCGATGGGAATAAGAGCTGTTTTCGCCTCTACTGCGCGAGCACCTGATTTGAGTGTTGTCATTGCTTTTGTCTTGGATGAATCAGCCAATTAATGGTTGAATTTCTTTGTGGAGCTATATTTCCACAAAGAATCGACAAAAACAACAGATATTTCTTCATTTGAGTAATATTGATTATTTATAACCCTTATATCTACTCAAAACTTATACAAAATGTTCTTTGCTGTGGCCAGTTAATTACTCAAAAAATCGACGCCTTATTGAATTTGCCATTTTTTTCACTTTTTGGTCAGCTTCACTTGCATTTTTTGGGTGTCGGCTTCGAGGTCATCCATTTTCGTCTTGGTTTCTTTTTGTTCCGACTTCATTTTGGCAATCCGTTCTGCCATATGAACTGAAAACGTATCCACGCGGTGAGCTGGTTCTGAAACTGAGCTGTTCTCAGGTTGGTGCTCCGAGCTTTGAACGTCTGTTTTGGTAATCGATGCTACTGGGTTGGGGATGGTTGGTAGTTTGACGATGGTGTTTTCCAAGACTCGTTTTATCACCGGGCCATTAGCATCACTCATCTGATGATTAATAGTGGGGCCATCGGCATCAGTAATCTCAGTTTTTTTGATGATAAAGCCAATGCCATCACTCATCTCATGCGCAATGGTGCGGCCAGATGCATCACTAATTTCAGCGTTTTTAGCAATGGGGCCAACGCTATCGCTCATTTGATGAGTAATGGTTGGACCATCCGCATCAACAATCGACGTTCTATTGCTAGAC
>CAINAY010000019.1 GCA_903846425.1 uncultured Noviherbaspirillum sp. | reverse complement strand
GCCCGTTATTAACGGTTCGGTCAATCAGGATGTTTTGCTGCGAAAATTAATCAGGGCGAACGAATTCGTTGCCCTGATTAAATGTTACTGCGTCTGAACCGGTTTATCAGGTGGACGCTTTGTTGCGGCGGATTAAGGCGATTAACACGAGTGCCGCTAGCAAGAGCACGGTGGCGCCTTGCATCATCAGATCGCGCGCAGGTGAAGACAGAATGCCCCACATATTTTCTTCTTTGTTATCGGCTTCCTTGCTATCGGTTTTTTTGCTTTCACCGACAGTCAGCGGATTAGGCTGGAGTGCTGTTTTGAGGTCACGCACATTTTTCTCTAACAAACGTACGCGTTCGCTGGCTTCGTCCGCTGCTTTTTTAGCGGCAATGGCTTCTTCTTCGGTCTTACTTTTCGCCGCATTTTCTGAGCGAGTCAGTGCAGATAATGTCAGTTGATCGCCACTGGCTTGCTCTCCGCCACGCTTAGCTTTCGATACTTTGCGACTAATTGATCGCGTTGGTTGAGCATCCGTTGCTTTGCCGCCAGTAGGATCCATCGCAGCAACTAAGTCTTTAAATGTCTGCCATTGGGTAGTAATCGTCGTGCGTGCTGAGCGATCATCAACCATGCTTACAGCTTCATCAGACGGCAGTGCCAATACGGCGCCTGCTTTCAAATAATGCAGATTATTTTTGATAAAGGCATCAGGATTTTCGCTAAAGGTGGCGGCGATAAATTTATTCAAATCTGCATCAGACACAGAGTATTGGCGCGCGATGACAGTTAAATTTTGGCCTCGCTGAACTGAATGCTGGCGCGACGTTGGTTGAGCTTCCACCAAGGCGATATTTTCTGCTGTTTTGACAGCGGTTTCGGTTGGATCAGCACCCGGAATTACAGCCACGGGTTGATCTTCTGCACTTGCCTGAGCGGTTTGAGCTATTGGAGGCGTTGGTGTAGGCGATACTGTTTCTTCAGTTACAGTGGGCTCGATCGCCATCGCAGGCTCTGCAACTTTTATGGCTTCTTCCGGTAGTACAGCAAATTCAGCAATCTTGGATTCGCCATCGGCGCTAAATTCCAGCAGCAAACCATAGATCGGCTGATCTAAGGGTTTGTCAGTTGTGAGGGTGATTATGCTTTTGCGTCCCTGCTGTACGATACCTAGCTTCAGGCTTTGCATCAGGATGCTACGTGTATTGCCGGCTTTGCTGAATTCGTCCGCTGGTGCCAAAGCGATAGTTAGATTTTGTTCGCCTTGAAGATCTAACACCTCGATGACCGCTTTCAGGGGTTCACCCAGATTCGACAGTACGTTAATAGGCCCCAGTGTCACAGCCCCGACCAATGAAGGTAGAGTCAACGCCAAGCTAAGTGAAAGTGCGCGAAAGACGCTGGTGATTCTGATTCCAGCGATAGGGCATTGTTGTTCAGATAACATGGGTCTGGCCTCCTGAGCCTTGGCCTGCGGTAAGTCCGATTCCCGGCCGGGACTCGCTAACGAGCTAGCAGCAATTGACAACTTTCGAGAGTGAAAGTGTAAATTGTCATTTTAGTCCGGCAATTTCTTGCCGGCATTATAAGTGTTGCATAAACGCAATACTTATTAAAAAAAACTCGACTAAGTAGCTTAATTGATAGGCTTTTGGGCTTCCTGCCGCTGAGGATGCTGCCTTGAGGAAAAAAAGATACGTAATAGATAACTAATTAGGCTTCGATGCACGCGACGATTGCGCATGCTGGAGTACTCAAAACTGGGCGTGATTTTTGGGAAGAGGGCTGACTAAAACCAGACAAGTCAAAGCGGACAAGCCAAAGCAGAGAAAACAAAGCCCACGTCAATCTGACGCGGGCTTTGGTGAAGAGAATCAAAGCAAAACGGTATTAACGAATACGGATGATTCTCCAGCCGTGATCCATCTTACGGAAAGTGAATTTCCATTCCAGTTTGCGTGAGCGAATCAGATAGTAAGAGAGACTGCGCAGACTTTGGGCTTTCTTAAAGTCTGAGCAGAAAATGCTCTCCCCAACCTGAAGCATCTCCAGCGTTACCAGATCGTCCTGCAATTTAATTTTGCTTAGTTCTACGCGCTCGATCAACATGGCGAGTGCCCCCTAATAATGTGAAGTAGTTATCGGCGTAGAAATTTCGAACTTTAATCAGGAGGTGGGAGAAGATCGGATGAGTTAGCAAAAAAATACCTTAAAGTTTGCCGCCAAGCTTAAGGTTTGATGCCATCACCTTCTGACTCCCTATTTATCGACACCAAGTCGCAAGACTTGCGTCCGTTTACACAGTAAATGCTTGGTAATTAGGGCCTTAGGCCGGTATGTTCAGGGGTCGCGTTACTTTGCCTATTACTGAATTGTTATGGTCACCCTGGATTCGAGCCTCGCTGCACTGAAAATCGCGCTGACCCAGTCGGCTGCTACAGGCTCGGTCAATCAAAACTCTAATCGGGCTTCCAGTACACAGGCATCGACTGCGGGCTCTTCAGTCGTCACCGACGCCGTCAGACTCAGTCAAGCAGCAACCAATACCTTAAATAATCAGCGTTACTTGAGCACCGCTTACAAAGCTCAGTCTATGCTGCAAACCGCTGACAAAGCCGCTTCATCGATGACGACCAAATTGGAAGATCTTCGCAAGTTGGCGGTTAAGGCGACCAATGACTCACTGTCAGATTCCGAGCGCGCACTAATAAGCGCTGAGTTTCAGGGTAAGCGTACAAGTCTTCTGAACATGACTCAGAGCGCGCGCTGGAATGGCGCGCGCCTGTTTGATGGCAGCGCTGGGACTCAACGAAATGGAACCTTTAGCTTTCAGGTGGGCTCGGGAAGTAGCGGGCAGTTGGATGTGTCCTTACCCAACTTACGCCAAGACAGTATTCGCATGTCGGGTGTGCGTGAAGTGCAGGGTAGTTATGCGATCGGTTTATCCGAGCTTCAGACCATCGATACCAGTGCAACAAATCTTGCAAACAAATCGGCCGTGCTGTCGGTTGGCGATATTAGCCTCAGCTCAGGTGATTTGGGGGCGGGTGCAAGTGTCTCCGCTTTAATTAGCGGCTTGACTAGCGACGCTAATTACGCCGATGCGCCGTTTACGATTACTGACGACGGATCAAATACGTTGGTAGTAACTTGGAACGATAGTGGTGTCGTTAGTAGTACCGCAGAATTGCAATTGACAGCGAATGCACAAACAGTGTCCTCTACGCGCAGCACGGCAGGACTATCAGAAGATGATTTGCCTGCGGTCGCAGAGCAGCAGTTCATCACCCTAAGTGACGCCAATTTAGCAACGGCTACTTCGGTGGTGATTACCGATAGCAGTGAATCGGAGAACAGTTACGGCATTTCCTTTGAAGCCGGTACCGCAACGATCAGTTCCTTAGTCGAAGCATTCAATGCCAATTACGCTGACAGCATGTCTTTTACACTTTCGGCTGAATCCGACGGCATACGCCTGACTTGGAATTCGACGGGTGCACAATCGGGAACGGCATCGATGGTTGTTTCTTCTTACGATAGTACCGAAGACTCGTATTCAACTGCAGTCTTTGATGCATCCCAGAGCGTGGTGGGCGCCTCTGCGGGAATAAAAGAAATACAAAATTTTGCGTTGAGTGATTCAGACATACAAGGGCAAACGATCACGCTGACTGCGAATGGAACAACGCTGTCGTCTGGCCAAATGGCTAGCGACGCCAGCTTGAGTGATTTTCTAACGGCACTTCAATCGGATGCTAATTACGGCTCTGCTGGATTTGAGCTGAGTCTAGATTCGGTCGATGGGACGACCGGTAGTTTGATGTTGAACTGGACTTCAGTAGCGGCTGTCGATGATCTGGCCAGCTTGTCTATTTTAGACACCACTACTCCGTCAATGCTGAGTGCAAGTCAAATTCAGGCGGGGAGTGATACTGACACCAGCGCTGGCACCACCGAGGTGCAACGTATCGCTGTTAGCTCCAGCAGAATTGCTGGTAAAAATGTGCAGATCCGATTCGGTGATTTTTCCATGTTTTCTGGTCAGCTTGGCAGCGACACCAGTCTGCAGCAGATGGTCGATTCATTCACGGCGAATGCAAGTTACGATTTAGCTCCATTTACCTTATCGCAGGACACGCCAGGCTACCTAAACGTCACCTGGAAAACGTACGGTCCGGTAAGTCAGTTGGCAATACTGGATGTGCAGCCAGCCAAGCCAATGCGATCGCTACTAAAAAATGGCAATATAAATTCACAGGAGGCGGCCAGCTCGATGACGGCCTCGATTGATATCGCACTTCAAACATTAGCTGATACACGCAACACGATAGGCATCGCAGGGGTGCAGTTAACTGCAGCAGTAGAAAAATTAGCCTTGTCTACCCAGAGCATCAATCGCTCTTTGACCGGTAGTAATAGTAATTCCTACGCTAAAAATATCGCGTCATTGTTGCGATCACAGATGTCTGAAAACTCATTACAGGCAGCCTGGGCTCAGGCGAGTCTTTCATCGAGCGAAGTGGCTAATACATTAGCCTGACATTAGCCTGATTTTTCTATCATTAAAAAAAACAGGCTACCCTTAAGCAGCAATGCCAATAATTACACTCGATGCATCAAAGTGCGCAAACGCACGTTCTCCTTTTTTCAGCAGTAGCTTATCTAGTTCATCATTCGGCAGGGTGCTTACGAGTTCTAGCCCTTCGCCACAGCTCATGGCGATTTCTGATTTTTTTTCACCTTGAATCAGGGCTTGGATTATTCCCTCGAAATTATTTTTGGTGGTACTTATTCGCTCGCGACTAATCATCACACCCGAGGCCTTAATTAACGCAAAGACTTTAGAGCCAATGTCGAGTTGAAGTTCACGACAACTCTCGTGCGTAATCGAAGCTTTCATTGTGTGTGCTCCATTAATTAGCACATCAATTTCATCACTCACCGGGCCCTGCAATATAGACACAATGATGCCTGCGAATTGATTGCGTACACTGGTTTTCATTGCAATGTCAGCTTGTGTCGCGTAATCCGCTGAAAGGCCGTTCGCCAACGTGTTTAAGCGCTGAATAAATCGTTGATGCTCTTCTTGTATTAACATGAAATTCTTGATGAGTTGTCTACCGCGTGGTGTTAGCTTGGTTCGGCCACCCCCTTTACCTCCAGCGATATGTTCTTTGCCATCTAATTTATTCTCATAAATTTTAACTT
>CAINAY010000018.1 GCA_903846425.1 uncultured Noviherbaspirillum sp. | reverse complement strand
CTTAGAATATTTAGGTCGCGAATCGTACATGCCATTATTTATTGTTTTGCGTGAAGGGCAGGCGCTAGATAATGATATTGAGCATCGCTTACGCGAAAGAATACGCACACAATTATCAGCACGTCATCTGCCGAATGAAATTTTCCTCGTTCCTGAAATTCCTCGCACGCTTACGGGAAAAAAAATGGAACTGCCGATTAAAAAACTTTTACTCGGCACTCCGATAGAGAAAATTGCGAATCCCGATGCGATGAGTAATCCTGATTCATTGCAATGGTATGCCGCATTCGCACGGAGGCGCTTAAGTTCTATGAATTCATAAAACCAAAAATTACGCGCCGACGATCCAACCTTCCAAGGCATCATGTACAGGTAGGCCGTAGTTAGCATTGCGGCGCTGCCAGCCCCAAGCGGCCAACACGGCGCACAAAACAGCATCTAACAAATCACCACTACCATCGTTTAGTAATGGCTGCTTAAATTTACCAGTGTGCAGTTTGATTTCAAAGGGATGCTCTGCTTTTTCCAACGCCTTGATAATTTGCTGTCGTGCTGCACGACGCTCGGGTGTTTGCATAGCAGGTGTATCGCTTTTGTAAGAATCGCGGGTAATCGATCGTGCCACCATGCCGGGATAGGCTTCGAGTGCGATTCGTTGCGAGTCGCCTGAATGCATGCAAGGGATAGTGACACCCGCCTGCAATAACATGGGCGCACCCGCATGCAGCATGTAGGCAACCGGTGGGTTAACCCACTTCATTGACGACGATGAACCTGCTGCGCTATCGCCCTGACGATGGATAAATTTATTACCAACAGCTCGGCTATCGCAAACTGCCTTGAAGGTGTTACGAATTTCTTCGCGCGAGAGGGAAGCGTAATGCTGTATGAGTGCAGGCCATTCGGTGGGCCAATTCAGTAAAGTAATCAGTTCTCGCGGTAATGAAAATGGAAAATCAAAACCTGCTACCCATGGTCCTGGGATGTGTAGCCATTGCTGAAAGTCAGAGAAGTTATGAAATGTCTGCAATTGCTGCAGCTCAAAGGCATCGTGAACCAGCTGACCTGATGCAATCGTGATGCCTTTGGCCTTGCGTGGTGCAGACGTGAAATCCACACCATGCAGTAAGGGTGATGCAGTGCTATTAGCTGGAGGCAGTGGCATCCGGTAGCACGACATTTACATCAAGAACTTCCAGATTACCTTGACGATCTAAAGAGATTTTGATGTCCTCAGGATTCACTTGTACATACTTCGAAATGACAGCAAGCAGCTCTTGATGAAGTGCCGGCATAAAATCGGGCCCGTTATGGATAGTCCGCTCGCGGGCAATAATGATCTGCAAGCGCTCTTTGGCTGTGCTGGCAGACTTGTTTTCTTTATTGAAGAGAAACGATAGGAGTGACATATCACTTGCCTCCAAAAATCCGTGAGAGGATGCCCGGCTTTTCGTAATCCGCAAAGCGTATGGGTTTATCTTCGCCTAGGAAGCGCGCAACCACATCTTTGTAGGCTTCTGAAACGTCGCTTCCTTCTACGTGGATCGCAGGATTACCTTGGTTGGACGCATGCAAAACCGATTCTGATTCGGGAATAATGCCTATCAATGGAATACGCAGAATTTCCTGGACATCGCCGTACGAGAGCATCTCACCGGCTTCGACGCGTTTAGGTACGTAGCGCGTGATCAGCAAATGCTCTTTCACAGGTTCATCACCGGTTTGCGCGCGACGTGACTTAGCTTGAATAATGCCGAGTATGCGATCGGAGTCACGCACTGAAGACACTTCCGGATTGGTCACAATAATTGCTTCATCGGCGAAGGTTAGCGCCATCACGGCACCGCGTTCAATACCTGCGGGTGAGTCGCACACGATGTAGTCGAAGCCCATTTCTTTCAACTCATTCAAGATACGTTCTACACCTTCTTCACTTAGCGCGTCTTTGTCGCGTGTCTGCGAGGCGGGAAGTACATAAAGATTGTCGCAATGCTTATCTTTAATCAGGGCTTGAGTCAGGGTGGCTTCGCGATTTACAACGTTAATCATGTCATACACCACGCGGCGCTCACAGCCCATGATCAGATCGAGATTACGAAGGCCAACGTCAAAATCGATGACGGCCGTCTTGTAGCCCAACAATGCGAGGCCGGATGAAAAACTGGCGCTGGAAGTGGTCTTGCCTACGCCACCTTTGCCCGAAGTTACGACGATAATTTTTGCCACGGAAAACTCCTTGTCTGCAGAAGCGCTGATTACATTAAGTCAGGAATTTTTACACTGACCTTCATTTTAAAGGCCTTCATTAATTTAATTTAACCATGCACAGTCGTGCTGGCTATAAAAATCGTAAGAATAAAAATAGTAGTACATCAAACTTTCTTACATTGATCAAATAAATTAAAAATTATTTTAGCGATATCGCAGTAATGTCCAGACTATCGTTGTTGAGCCGAATCTGAGCGGGTTTCCCGGCCAGCGTTGCCGACCAACCTTCGTCAAAGGTGCGATACACGCCAGCGATAGATACCAACTCAGCTTCCATCGACAACGAAAAAATTCGAGCGGCGCTGTTGCCTGAAGCACCAGCCAGTGCGCGACCACGCAAAGGAGCATAAACATGAATGCTGCCATCGGCGATTACTTCAGCGCCCGGATTCACCACGGCCATAATCACCAGATCGGCACCGCGAGCATACACACGTTGGCCGGCGCGCACCGGCGTATCCACCACCATCGTATTCGCTGTGATTGTCGCAGGCGGCGCTGTGGGTGTAACGGGCTCGGGAATCGGCGCAGCAGGAAGCTCTGGTGAGGGTGGTGGTGTTAATTCAAATTGTTTGGATTGATCGACAACATCAATACTCAGTCCATGGCTGCGAATTTCTTCTTCTAGCGACGCAGGTGCATTACGCACGGCTACTGGGTGAAGCCGGTGTTCTTTAAAGGTGGAAATTAGTGCGGGCCAATTGATCGTGCCCGGTGCAGGTATTGCGCTGAGTCCGCTGAAGTCGAGCAGCGTGAAATCATCTTCAAAGTAATCAGGAGTTCCGCCGGTGATTTGTGAAAGTGCTGAAGACAATTTCGCTGGGTCGGTGTCGGCCAACAGGGCAGCAACAGCGACCACCGTAGAAATTTTTATTTCCAGGGGCTTCCTGGTTTGGTTCTTTGACATACGGTCCCGGTATTTAAACAGCCGTCAGCACCAGTGGTGGAGCGTTCGGGGCAATGCCAAGCCTTGCCGGACAATATTATACCCTCGGCGCATGCTTTGATCCTACGCAAAGCGGCTGAATCTGGGTGTCTCAGCATCAAAGATCGTTGGTCAGTTCGATTAAGTGCTGGCCGGCGCTTACTTCCTATTGAAATTAAGGAGCACAACGATGCCGAACACACAGCAGCACAATTCATTAGTTGATCTGGCTAAGAACCAACTCAGCGCGTCAACGGAACTAGCGAATGCAATTTTTTCTGGAGTCGAGAAGATTGATCACGTCCTGATGGATGTAGCTCATCAGATGCTCGATGCGCAACGAAAATGCGGGAGTCTCGCTGCGGATATGCGCGATCAGTCTCGCTTGGTTGAATTGCGGGAGTCGGTGCTATGTCGTCCTGATAAAGCAATGCAATGTCATCAACAAATTATGTCGACAATGATTGAAATTCAGACGGAGATTAGTCAATCAACACGGCGATATTTTGATCGTTTGGGCGAATTATCTCGCGGGCAGTTAGAGCGTTTAGCGCATCAATCCGAGTTTCGTAGCGAAAAATCCCAAGCGCAGCAGCTAGTGGCAGGCAGTCCTTTTGCAGGAATGCTTTCGGTTTGGAGGGATACATTTGAAGAAGCGGGCCAGGCAATGGCGGAGACTGTGGCAAGTGCTAAAAATGGTGCGGAACATATTAGTGAGGCGGCTGATGAACTGGCTCATCATTCTATGGATGCCGCTCAGGGAACCCACTCGAGATCTATTAGCTCACACAAACGGCAGAGGAGTGAACAACGTAAAAATTAAGCCACGCGGTATTCGTAAGGGTTAATGCCATTGATGAAAAACATTGGATAGCCTGGGAGGCTACGCCAGCCAAGCTGGCTTACCAGACTATCCTCAATTTAGTAAAGCGTTACGCACTTAGCTATCTCACCGTAGCCTGAATGAATCCTCGATTGCTATCTCATTCGCGTTCCGATTTTTAACCACATCTTAAAGTGAAGCTATTTGTAAATCGCTGTTACCCGAGCTGGCATTACCGTTACGAATTAGCGATGCTTCACGCGCCTTCTTACTGGCTTTTTTGGAGCGAGCGCTTGAGGGTGGAAGTCGTCGCAGCGTACGAAGTGAATCAATATCCTTGATTCCAATCGACCGCTGATCAACAGTAATTAATCCAAACTCATTAAATGCAGATAGCGTGCGACTGACGGTTTCCAGTGTTAGGCCGAGATAGCTACCGATTTCATGGCGCGTCATACGCAAATTAAATAACTTGCTGGAATAGCCCATTTCTGAGAAGCGTTCCGATAACGATACTAAAAAGCGAGCAACACGTGCTTCTGCAGACAATGCGCCCAGCATACTAACCATGCCTTGTTCACGCACTAGTTCACGACTCATCACGCTGTACATGGCATGTTCCAATTCGGAATGGGTACGTCCTAAAGCGATAAATTTTTTGAATGGTAGAAGTATCAAATCACAGTTCGAAAGGGCGACTGCCTCAGAAGCATATCGTTTTGTGTGAATTCCATCGACACCAAATAAATCACCTTTCATAGGAAAACTAAGTACTTGCTCATTACCGAATTCATCGATCAGAACGGTTTTTAGAAAGCCCGAATGAACAATGAATAGCGTATCGAAAGGTTGTCCTATGGTGTGTATTCGCTGCCCAGTTTTGAATTGCACATGCTGGAATAAAAACTCTTCATCGTTAACTGATGATGTCGCTGGTATACGCAACAGTTCACACAGTTCTTTTAAATTCGACCAAAGTTTTCCTTGTCTTTGCCAGCTCGTATCGCCGGTCGTTGCACTAATGTTGAGGTTACTGCCCGGTTCTGGACGAGTCTCGGGAACGTTGGATGATGTCATGTTTACCTCCAGGAGTTTAGGGCTGGGACGGAGTGCTTTGTATCAGAGATAGTCTGAAAAATTATTTCTTGTTTTGTTATGGATGAAAAATAGTTAATCATTTTTTGAATCAACGACGACAGCCCGGTTTGAGTAGTTGTGGGCGGCAAATCAATCACATTGCAAATCATTTGATGGCTTTGCTTCATAGGTGAAAGAAGTAGTTAGTATCAACGCTGATTTCAGTGATGG
Source organism: uncultured Noviherbaspirillum sp. (assembly GCA_903846425.1). Lineage (GTDB taxonomy): Bacteria > Pseudomonadota > Gammaproteobacteria > Burkholderiales > Burkholderiaceae_D > Pernthalerella > Pernthalerella communis. The sequence continues at coordinate 1,739 of CAINAY010000018.1, read as the reverse complement.
CTATCGGATATCTCTGAATGCGCGCGTCAGCGATACTGATTAAGAATGAGCTGATTCTGAAATTTTTTCTGTGAGATTGATCCTTCCTGTTAGATGCTCTTAGCATGATCAAAACTCGATTATTTTCGTAACGGTAGAAGAAGGTCATGCGTAACGGCATAGCGCACTAAATCAGCGAGCGACGAACTATTCATTTTTTGCAAAATACGGCTCTTATGACTGCTGATGGTTTTAGTAGACAGGTGTAGCAGGGTGCCGATCTCAGTTGCAGTTTTTCCATTGACTAGTAAGTTGAATACTTCCATTTCCCGGTCTGACAGCGAAGTATGTGGAAGTTTTTCATTCGTCGGCATTGCATCAATGGCTAGCTGTTCGGCGACATCCATACTGATATATGGCCGTCCGGTGGCGACTCGTCGTATGGCGATGACGAGTTGAGTGCCTGCACCCTCTTTAGTCATGTAGCCTAGTGCCCCGGCTCGAATGGCACGAGCGGCATATTCGTGTTCTTCATGCATGGTCAAAACCAAAATATGTATCTGTGGGACTTCTTCCTTAACCTGTCGTATGAGTTCCATGCCACCTTTGCCGGGCATGGATAGATCCATAATCAACACATCACAAGGGTTGCTTCGTATCGACTGCAATGTTTCGAAGCCATTGGTGGCTTCGGCGCATATTTGAATATCTGTGACCGTTTGCAAAATATGTTTTAGGCCTTCTCGCATCAGTGCGTGGTCATCCGCAATGACTACCTTAATCACGATTCCGTCCTGTTTTCCGCTAGCGATGCGTCTGCTATGTAGATCAAATTCATACCTTCAGACCGTGAGCTCAGGGGTGGTTATGGCTGGGCAAAAGTTCATTGTGCTTGCTCCGTAGTAACAAAATGACAACATTAAGGCTAAATGTAACAGCTTTTCGCAAAGCGACCTAGATGATTTGCATCAAAAATTTCGAGTGAATCAGATATTTGTGATTCGTTACTTAGTTTGATTGCCGAGTGACATCGATCAATGTTTTGTGGAAGAAAAACTCATTTATTCGCTCTAGTTTTTCAGTAATTCCGCTTTGTGAAATAGCTCAGACACTGCTCTTGATGACCGCTGCGGTTACATCAATGAAGCGTTAGTCGGTAGTGAGTCGCGAATTGATCAGAGATAAAATTCTTAAAAATGGAAGTGTTTTTTACTGTGCTGTAATTTTTCGATGTTAGTCTGATACCCTTAACAAATTTGGGGCACTGGCGGCAAACATGACTATTCAACCGGGTGAGATAGGGCACATCATTCAATTGGCGACGGCGCCAGTTTTTTTGCTGACCGGAGTGGGTACCAATATGCTGGTCCTGACCAATCGGCTAGCTCGCATCATTGATCGCACCAGAGTGCTGGAAGAGCGACTGGTAGATGGGGCGCCTACAATTACTGACAAAGCTAGAGCGGGTGCCTTTGATGAGTTAGACGTCTTGTTTCGTCGAGCAAAAAAAATTAATCGCGCAATTTTTCTCTCAACCTTTTGCGCCTTATTAATTTGTTTAGTTGTGGCAGTATTGTTTGTGGCGGATGCCTTAGATTTACGATTGGTGACACCGATTGCCGGCTTGTTCGTATTGGCGTTAGTGTCGCTGACAGGAAGTTTTATTATTTTGCTGAGAGAAGTTATGCTAGCCACTGAGTTTCAAGACATTTTGCGACAGAGGATAATCCGGGACAATCCGCCCTAAATCATGTTTTGAT
>CAINAY010000017.1 GCA_903846425.1 uncultured Noviherbaspirillum sp. | reverse complement strand
CTGAACAATCTGTCCCTCAGAAACAGGTATATTTTTTACTACCCCGACGATTTGACTTCCTACGCTGATGCGATGCGGGGTTTCCACATGCCCCGTCGCGACTATGGTTTGAATAAAATCACGCTGCACTACTAAAGCAGCAGGTATCTTAGGGCCGAGTACTACACGCGAGCCAAACGCAGTAACCAAAGCAACAATCGTAAATAAAATTAGAAGTCGACCGAAATATCGTTTGGCTATGTTAGGCAGCTCTTTTAAATGCATGATCTTTCCCAAAGTGGCATGACTTTAGGAGAAATGACAGTTTGGCGCCTTGACAGCCGTCATTTTTTGACACGGTGGGGGAAGTGGTGCCTTGACCAAACCCCGCCTGCCTTGTTAGCTGGTGGCTTTTTCTTTGGTATGCTTACGGAAATTGTTCTTTTTGTGGCCCAAAAATCGTATGAGCGCGTTTATTGAAGAAGAAGTTTTGTCAGTTCAGCACTGGACGGACCGTTTGTTTAGTTTTACCACCACCAGAGACCAGTCATTGCGGTTTTCCAATGGTCATTTCACGATGATAGGATTGAAAATCAATGACAAACCCTTGTTGCGCGCGTATTCCATTGTTAGCGCCAATTATGAAAACCATCTGGAATTTTTAAGTATTAAGGTGCCCGACGGCCCGCTGACGTCTGTTCTGCAAAATATTCAGGTCGGTGACAAGATCATTGTAGGCAAAAAACCTACCGGTACACTGCTGATCGACTACCTTTTGCCGGGTAAGAATTTGTATCTTATTTCTACCGGCACGGGATTGGCTCCTTTTCTGTCTATCATTCGCGATCCCGATACCTACGAAAAATTTGAACGTGTTTATTTAGTTCATGGTGTGCGTATTGTCAGTGAGCTGGCTTATCACGACTACCTGACCAATGAATTGCCGAACCACGAATTTTTGGGTGAGATTGTAAAAGATGCGTTGGTCTACTATCCCACTGTGACGCGTGAAGCCTTTACCAATCAAGGTCGCATTACCGATTTAATCAGCTCAGGTAAATTCTTTACCGACATTGGTGAACAAGACTTTGATCGTGAGCGTGATCGGATAATGATCTGCGGTAGTCCAGAAATGCTGAAAGATTTGAAGTCACTACTTGAGCAGCGCGGTTTTAATGAAGGCAGCACCAGCAAACCAGGTGACTTTGTTATTGAACGGGCATTCGCTGAAAAATAATCAGCACTGTGATGTAGCGTTGATTTTTGACTATCTCAGCAAAGGCGATTGACCATGGGACTATTTGATGTTTTCAGAGCTAAAATCCCAGAACTCAATCCTCGCATTGCATTAGCTGTGGGTTTGTTGTTCATGACGTCAGCCGATGGCGCTATTGAGCAAGAAGAGTTTGGTGTGTTACTCGCCAATCTGCATGGTGATGAGCGTTTGCTAGATGATGCGATGTTGTATGGCAAAGCCACGAAGTTTGATGACTATCTTTCCGCCAGTGCGAATTTGCTGAATGACGCACAAAAGATTTGTATCTTGTTGAATATCGCGGATTCCCTTTTATCTGACGGACATGCAGCGCCACAAGAACTAGCCCTGTTTGAGCGATTCTTGAGCGGGTGGGGCGTAAGTCGCACGAAATTTCAGCCGCATCTTGATGTGATCATTAAGAAAAATGATCACTCAGTATTGAAATAATAAATACACCGTTTAGTTCAGAGCAGTGCCATCGCTTCTTGGGCTGACACACGGCCTTCATCCGTTGGGATCACCCACACTTCAACGCTGCTACTGTCGGAATGAATCGGCTGCACTGTATCGCCAGTCGCCAGTTGATTACGCGCGCTGTCTATGGATACGCCCAGATAGGCTAATGACTGACCGACCTTGGATCGGAAATCCACGTCATGTTCGCCAATGCCGCCTGTGAAGGCTAAAACATCCAGACCCTCTATACAGGCCGTGAGTGCGCCAATGTCGCGCACCACTCGATGAGTAAATAAATCGATCGCAAAGCGAGCGGCTTCGGAGTTCGAGGTAGATAACACTCGCATATCCGCACTCTCACCCGAGACACCTAGTAAGCCGCTTTGTTTATAAATCAGTTTTTCTATCGCGTCGTGATCCCAGCCTTGCTCCAGTAAAAATAACAACACCCCTGGATCAAGTGCACCACTGCGTGTTCCCATCATTAATCCATCAACGGCTGAAAAACCCATGGTCGTAGCGCGACTTTGGTGCTGAGTCGTAGCGCACAAACTCGCACCATTACCCAGATGCGCCATCACTGTTCGTCCTGCTGAACGAGGAGAGATTTTTTTCAAGATTTGACTCAGGTATTGGTAGGACAGACCATGAAAACCAAAGCGACGTATACCTTGGTCAGTCAGTTTGCGGTCGATAGCAAAGGTGGTTTCTAGCGGTGACAGCGTGCGATGAAATGCGGTATCAAAACAAGCGACTTGTTTTAATTGTGGAAAAGATTCGGTGAAGGCTGCAATACCCGCTAAATTATGCGGTTGATGAAGCGGTGCTAAGGAATTCAAGGTCGCCAGTTTATTCAGTACCTCGGGTGTAACGACGATACTCGCTGTGTATAACGTACCTCCATGCACAACCCGATGGGCGATAGCTTGCAAAGTGATATGCGAGTAATTACCTTGAAGTAGTTGTTTTAGTCTGGCGAGAGCAGCTTCAAAGGGATCTTGCTCAGCAGCGATAACAATCGTGTCGTTTTGCTTTGCTTTACTTTTTGATGCCCAATGAATTCGCGCATGCCCTGAGGGTTCTAGT
>CAINAY010000016.1 GCA_903846425.1 uncultured Noviherbaspirillum sp. | reverse complement strand
CTGCGTAAAGTTGCAGACAGCAGCATCGAAGATACCAAAGCAATGTTTAATAGTCGTTGTTCACACTGCCATGGACAAAATGGTGCAAGCCCGCAGCAAGAACGTGATTTGCGTAAGCTGAAAATTCGCTACGCAGACAAATGGCAGGAAGTTGCTCACACAACGATTACTAAGGGTCGCCCAGATTTGGGTATGCCGACCTGGGGTGGAACCATTTCTGAAGATGATATTCAACGCATCATCAAGTTCCTCAGTACCATACAAAAATAATTGACTTCATCGCTTAAAGAAAAACCCGCTATGTTGCAAGACTTAGCGGGTTTTTTATTTCTCCCAGCTTTACACGTTTAGACGCTTACTCAGAAGCTTGAATCAGAAGCTTGGAAATTTTTGGTAATTGATAGCGACGATCACGCGCTTATCGAAATTCTCAGGGACGTGGTGCTCCAAAATCCCCGGGAAAATAACCAAGGTGCCTGGCACCGGTTTGACCATGATGGAATTGGCAAACACAATAGGCGCACAGTTTTCATTCGCTTCGAGATAAACCACGGCCACCAAATCGGATGGGAAGTGATGATGCAACAGCGTCTGATCAGCATGTTCATAAATCACACCCCAGCAATCCGTCGCTTTCAAATCCATGTTGAGTGCAGATAGATCAGCGCGCAAAAATTCGCGTGAAACACGTTTCGCAATAGCGCCCACCGTATCAATCAAGGGATTGAATTTGGGGCTAATCATGTGGCTTTTCCATGGGCTCATATAGACCGCTTGCACATTCGACGGTGTGCTGTCGGGATGGGTGGCGCGCACATCATCAATCGCTTCTCTGGCGAGACGTAATTCTTCTGGGAAGTGATTCAGACTGCACCAAAAGACAGGCAGCTTGGCTGGGATATCCAGTTGATGGAGTTCGACGGCAGGAATGGGGTCGGCAACAGTATTCATCAGCATTTCTCTCGTAATAGAGTCAATAGGGCGAGTGATGCGGTCGCTCAAATGGCAGTACCGATCAACGCATGCTGTACTTTTATCATTTGCCTCGAGGAAAAAGATTGACCTGAGTCAATTCTGGCCGACTCGCTTAAGGAAAGTGAGAGTCTTTACACGAGGACAATATTTTCAGGAATGACTGAGCAGGTCGATGAACCCCACCACCGCGCCGCAGGAGAGCGTGGCCAGTGTTCCTGAAAGTAGGGTCTTGGGAGCGAGTTCGAGAATATCTTGCCGACGGCTGGGGATCATCGTGGTCAGTCCACCGATCATGATGCCTAGGCTGCCGATATTGGCGAATCCACACAAGGCGTAGGTCATGATTAGGCGGCTGTGTGGCGACAGACTTTCAGCAGGCAGTCTGGATAGATCGATATAGGCGACTAATTCATTCAAAATCGTTTTGGTGCCGAGCAGCGCACCGGCGGTGCCAGCCTCAGCCCAGGGAATACCTGCGAGCCATGCTATTGGCATCAATAACAGCCCTAGCAAGCGTTGTAGTGACCAAGCCGTCCCCTCATGCGGAATCCAAGCTAGCAATTGGTTAATGATGGACAGCAGCGCCACCGCGACAATCAGACAGGCGATGATGTTTAAGAGCAGCTGCAGGCCTTCAGCAGTGCCTCGGTAGACAGCCGACATGGCGCTGTAGTCGGACTCAATATCGATTTGCTCGCTGCCTGTGCCGTGGCCCTGATGCGGAATCATCAGACTAGCGAACATGATGGCTGCAGGCGCGCTGATGAAGGACGCGGCTAGTATGTGGCCGAGTGCATTCGGTACCAGAGGGCCAAGGATGGCGGCATACAGCCCCATGACGCTGCCTGCCACGCCCGCCATACCGGCGGTGAGAATCACGAACATTTCGCCGCGCGAGACTTTTTCAAGGTAGGGTTTGATCACCAGCGGCGCTTCAACCATGCCCAGAAAAACATTTGCAGCGGTCGATAAGCTAACAGCGCCGCCTACGCCCAGCACGCGTTCAAGGAGTGTGCTCATGTGCGACACCAGCCAAGGCAGCACGCGCCAATAAAACAGCAGGGCGGATAGAGCGCTCAGTACCAACACAATAGGTAAAGCTTGAAACGCGAGTATGAACGTCGAGCTGCCAGCATTCACAGTAAAAGGCGGTGCAGCACCACCCAGATAGCCGAACACGAGTGAGGTACCTTCACGAGTCGCTTGCTCAATCGAGAGCATGAGCTGATTGAACGAAGCAAACAGCGTTTGTGCGGCAGGAAGTTTAAGAATCAGGAGCGCTAACACCCACTGCAGCAGCGCACCGCAAATGACGGTGCGCCACTGAATGTGAGACTTATCTTTGCAAATCAGCCAGGCGATGCCTAGCAAGCCGATATAGCCGACTATCGACTGGAGGATCAGATTCATTGGCCGCCAGTTCGCTTAGTGATCCGTCAGTCCTTGTCAGGCACGACAGTAATTTCTATGGTAGATCG
>CAINAY010000015.1 GCA_903846425.1 uncultured Noviherbaspirillum sp. | reverse complement strand
AGCTCCCGCATACATATCGACTGATTTGTAATGATTCAGGGTGCCAAACACAGCATCAAAATTGACGCCGCCATAAAAAAACCCCCAAGCACAATCACGCATCAATGCACGTAAAAAATTGCCGATGTCCATCGTATGTGACAAGGGCCGGCCATCTCGCGTATTCCAGCTAATGTGAGCAAAATATTCGTCACGACGAAAAGTGAATGAGCCCAGCGTAAACGCTTTGTAGCCCATGGTTTTATCAGGTGCGGTGGCAATCACTTTTGCCAAGTCGGCGGGTGCGTTCATAGTAATCTCCGGTATCGTTGATGGTTTAGTTAAGCGCTCTGGCAAATATCGGCCCACTTCTCTATGGACAGATCACCTTTACAGGTTTGCAGAACTACTACACCAGGATCTTTGCTACGAAATTGATAGGCTGTGTTCTTAGGTAGCATGCCTTGATGACCGCGCTTTAATTTCATCCAACCCATCTTCTGTCCCTTGGGTTCTCCTGCCACTAGAACCGCGCCATTTTTTTCAGCATCGTTGATGACTTGAGCATCATCAAGTTTAATTAAATGCACGTCGACTTCACCATCCATCACCAATGCAAACTCATCATGCGCGCAGGTATACCAAGGCGAGGCTCCTTCTGCGCGTAATGTCTCTAGTACATAGATCTGATTTTGGCCAAAGACCACTTTTTCATAGGGCTTAGAACTATTCGCTATTTCGAAGCAATTCGAAAAAGCATAGTGACGCACATCGTCATCGATCGCTTGTACACCACCTTTTTCATAGGATTTCAACGAACCAAATTTAGTCTCGTATTGAACAGTCATGTCTGCCTCCAAATCATTATTTTATTTGCAACACCACAAAATCAAAAACCAACTGCGATTGAGTGTAGGGAGCAAGTTACGCGTTTACTAGGGGGGAAAGCGCGATTGATCTGTTCGTGAATTTCGAACAATGAGAGCTAAGTTCTTTGAAAATAGAACGTGAAACGAGGGTTACACCAGTTGAACCGGCTCTGCAGCTAGCCATCCCCGCTCAATCAGCACTTGATCCCAGGGCGGAGTGCCGGCAAATTTATTCATCAAATGAGTGATGAAAAGCTGAAGCTTCAAGCCACGGCGCGAATTATGCGGATAAATCGCGGATAGCCAAAAAGAGGATAACTGCCAGTCTGTTAATACGGGAACCAACTCTCCTGAGACTAAGTAGCGCGATGCCACCAAGGTCGGTATGCACACCACTCCAGCACCGGCGCAGCCATATTCAGCTAAAAGATGCACACTGTTGGTCAATAAGGGCGGCTTCAAATAAATAGAGATTGCTTCTTGATCCCGAAAAAAATCCCAACGGTCACGCGTATGGTAACCAGAGTACAGTCCTAAGCGATGCTCACGTAATTCGCGCGGATTGTTCAGTGGCGAGTTTGCGGCTAAGTAGGACGGCGATGCACAAAACACTCGACGCACCGGAAACATCTTGCGCGCTATCAGCTCTTCAGACGCTGGCGAGAAAATCTGCAGAGTGCAATCAAAGCCTTCCTTGACTGGATCAATCACCGTATCTGAAACAAATAAGTCCACATTAATATCAGGATGTAACTGCTGAAATTCTTGTAACTCAACGGCGAGATGACCCAGCACAAATCCCGGCAAGGCATGAATACGCAATTTTCCTTCGGGTGAGTTTTGTGTCTTGCGCATCTCATCGAGCAAACCGT
>CAINAY010000014.1 GCA_903846425.1 uncultured Noviherbaspirillum sp. | reverse complement strand
GCTCTGTTGATGATTTATGGATGTATTCGGGTGAATGCTTCATTGATGATGAGCTAGATAAAATAATCGCTGACCGCCAAATCGCGCCGCTGCCTTCGAGTCTGAAAGAAGAATGGTTCACAACGATACAAGGTATTTTTTCTAAGGCGACCTTGACTATGCCGTCCAAAGACGCCTGGATGCAGCAGGGCGGTAAGCAAGGTCGTCATACTGAACATCTTGGCTACCTGCTTGCAGAGATGCAATTCCTTCAGCGTGCCTACCCGGGTGCTACATGGTGACGTTCACCTCAGAACAGTTGTGGCAATGTTTGTCGACGGTGAGTGATCCTGAGATTCCGGCGGTTTCTGTAGTTGACTTAGGTATTGTGCGCGAGTTGATATGGCAAGATGATGAAACGTGTGAAGTGATTATCACGCCCACGTATTCTGGTTGTCCCGCCACGCAGGTGATTACTGAGAGTATCGAGCAAGCGTTGCAGTCATTGGGTGTGGAGAAAATTAGTATTCGAACTCAGTTGTCGCCAGCATGGACCACGGATTGGATGACTGCTGCTGGCAGAGAAAAACTCAAAGCTTTTGGTATTGCGCCTCCAGCGCACTGCGTATCATCAGAACCATCACCCATTGATATCTCAGGACTAAGTGATCGCTCGACGCCAGATGTCGAGTGCCCGCAATGCGGTTCATCGCATACTCGTTTATTAAGTCAATTCGGTTCGACGGCTTGCAAGGCTCTGTATCGATGCAATGATTGTCTAGAGCCTTTTGATTATTTCAAGCCGCACTGAGCGACTAATTTTTCATCCCTTGAGCGCATGTCACATTTTTATCCTTTAAAAATTTCAGCACTACATCGTGATACGCGCGACGCCGCGCTGATTACTTTTGAGATTCCGGCATCATTAGCCTCTGAATTTATTTATCAGCCCGGGCAGCATCTGACATTGCGTGCGGATATTCAAGGTGAGGAAGTACGTCGCTCGTACTCTATTTGTTCAGCAGTACAAGACGATGCGCTGCGTATCGCAATAAAAAAAGTCAGTGACGGCGTATTTTCAACATGGGCTACCAGTTCACTAGAGGTAGGTAGCGTGATTGATGTCATGCCCCCGACGGGAAATTTTCATTTGTCTTTCGATGCGTCCAGTCAACGTCGTTACTTAGCGGTAGCTGCTGGCAGCGGAATTACTCCGATCTTCTCCATCATAAAAAGCACTTTACTCGCTGAGCCACAAAGTAGTTTTACGCTCATCTACGGAAATCGCGCATCATCAACGGTTATGTTGAGAGATGACATCGCTAATCTTAAAGATCAATTCCTTGACAGATTGTCGGTGATTCATGTGTTGAGCCGTGAAAAACAAGATATCGATTTATTTAATGGTCGGATTGATGCAGAAAAATTTAATCAGTTAGCAGCGCAATGGATTTCTTTGGCTGATATTGATCATGCATTTATTTGCGGCCCACAGACCATGATGATGCAGGTATCAGAGTGCTTGAAATCATTCGGTATGCCTAGCGATCATGTACATATGGAATTATTTGGCGTTGCAGGTGCGCAGACGACACGCAAGCGTTCAGTCGACCCGTCGGTTTCTGCTGAGGTGTGTGAAGTCACCGTTATCGTCGATGGTAATCACCAAAGCTTTACGATGAGACGTGATCAACAATCGGTATTGGACGCAGGCTTAGAACAAGGTATTGATCTGCGCTATGCCTGTAAAGGGGGGATTTGCGCTAGCTGCCGTTGCAAGCTGATTGAAGGTCAAGTCGATATGGATGCTAACTACGCACTCGAAGATTATGAGGTGGCGCGCGGTTTTGTATTAAGCTGCCAAGCGTTTCCTATGACAGAAAAACTTGTGCTCGATTTTGATCAGGACAGTTGAATGAACACTACTCTGCCTACCGACCCTAAGGCCATAGCTCAGGCAAGCGCCGAGCACATGTATGCTCGCGATAATGCGACCCAAGGCTTAGGTATACAGTTAATCGATGTCGGCCCTGGTTATGCTCGAATGCACATGCGGGTGCGTCCCGATATGCTGAATGGTCATGCGATGTGCCACGGCGGTTTTATTTTTACTCTGGCGGATTCAACATTTGCATTTGCCTGTAATAGCTATAACCTGCAGACAGTGGCAGCGGGTTGTACGATTGAGTTTCTCGCGCCTGCCCATGAAGGCGAAGTCCTTGAAGCGCATGCGACCGAACAGGCACGTAGTGGAAAAACTGGTGTGTATGATGTTGTGGTTACGAATGCGGATGGAAAAAAAATAGCGCTGATGCGTGGGAAATCCCACCAGATCTCAGGATCAGTCATACAGAGCGCATAAAAAATTAGGAGATCAGGGATGTCCGCCCAGACAAATTATTCAGAACTCGAACCGATAGAAAAAGCGAGTCAAGATGAATTACAGGCACTGCAGCTTCAGCGACTGAAAGCAACTCTGCAGCACGCCTACACCAATGTGCCGCATTACCGAAAAAATTTTGATGATCATGGAATTCAACCTGATGATCTGAAAACTTTATCTGATCTTTCAAAATTTCCGTTTACGACCAAAGCTGATTTACGTGCCAACTATCCGTTCGGTATGTTTGCTGTGCCACGCGAACAGGTGGTGCGTATTCATGCGTCTTCTGGCACTACGGGCAAACCGACGGTGGTGGGTTACACGCAAGAAGATATTGATACGTGGGCCTCATTGGTGGCGCGCTCGATACGTGCATCAGGTGGTCGCGCCGGTGATATCGTGCATGTGGCGTATGGCTATGGTTTGTTTACCGGCGGCTTAGGCGCGCACTATGGTGCAGAGAAATTAGGTTGTACGGTGATTCCTATGTCGGGTGGTCAGACAGAAAAGCAAGTACAGCTTATTAATGACTTCCGCCCTGACATCATCATGGTCACGCCGTCATATATGTTGAACTTGATTGAAGAATTTGAACGGCAAGGATTAGACCCTGCCGCGTCTTCTTTGCGTATAGGTATCTTCGGAGCCGAGCCATGGACCGAATCTATGCGGCTTGAAATTGAGCAGCGCGCAGGTCTTGATGCAGTTGATATCTATGGTTTATCCGAAGTGATGGGTCCAGGGGTGGCGAATGAATGTATCGAGACCAAAGATGGTCCGGTGATTTGGGAAGATCATTTTTACCCAGAGATCATTAATCCAATGACGGGTGAGGTAGTTGCCGATGGCCAGCCGGGTGAGTTGGTATTTACCTCGTTGACTAAACAAGCGATGCCCGTGATTCGTTATCGCACGCGTGACTTAACCTGGCTGTTACCGCCAACGGCGCGCAGCATGCGTCGTATGGGAAAAATACTCGGACGAACGGATGACATGATGATCATTCGCGGTGTAAATGTGTTTCCTTCGCAAATAGAAGAATTATTGCTGCAGCAGCCATCACTGGCGCCGCATTATCAGTTGGTGCTTACGCGTGAAATGCACTTAGACCAGTTAGAGGTGTTAGTCGAAACACGCGAAGATGTGAGACATGGTGATGGTATTCGTGGCGGGACATCGCTTGAGCATATGATCAAGTCGTTGATTGGTATTTCATGCACAGTGACTGTACTGCCTCCGAATGGTGTTGAACGGACCTTGGTAGGTAAAGCTCGCCGCATTGTCGACAAACGCAATTAACCCGTAGCTGAATGATTTACTAGATACATCCTTTAAATCTTTCTTGGTTTACCATGACCTTTTATTTCCTCATCACGGCCGTTCATGCCTGAATTAGATATTCGACCCGACCAATCTATAGAGTTGCTGAAGGCTTTACATATTCTGACCCGTGACGGGAAAATGAATCAAGATAGTCGCCGCAAGCTCAAGCAGGTTTATCACTTACTGCAATTCATAGAGCCGCTGTTAAAGCAGGTGGCAGATGATGGTCATGCACTTTCGCTGGTCGATCATGGTGCTGGAAAATCGTATCTGGGTTTCATGCTCTATGATTTATTTTTCAAGCAGCGTAATGACGACTCACATATTTACAGTATTGAGACTCGCCCTGAATTAGTTGATCGTGCAAAGACGCTTGCTAAAAATTTAGCCTTTGATCGTATGTCTTTTCTTCCGCTGTCGGTCGCTGAATCAATTACGTCAACCGCCTTGCCTGCGACCGTCGATATCGTAACGGCCTTACATGCCTGCGATACAGCAACGGATGATGCGATTAGCTTTGCCTTAAAAAAACAAGCTCACTATATTGTGTTGGTGCCGTGTTGTCAGGCTGAGTTAGCAGGCGTTTTGAGAAAATTAAAATCTCAATCGTTGGCTCGCGACGCGTTGACAGAAATATGGCGTCATCCCATTCATACGCGTGAATTTGGTAGTCATGTAACGAACGTGCTGCGTTGTTTACAGCTGGAAGCGCACGGCTATCAAGTGAATGTGACTGAACTCGTGGGTTGGGAGCACTCGATGAAAAATGAGTTAATTATCGCGACCTACAAAGATTTGCCGCGTCAGCGAGGATCGCAGCGCCTGCAAAAGGTCTTACTTGATTTGGGGCTGGAGGAAATGTCGTCGCGCTATTGGCTGCCAGCTTGAAACCACGTTAATTAATTTTGGCCTTCAGGCTGACGGCGGTGCAAAGCAGTGGCAGGCAAAGAATGGCTGGCGATGAAAATTTCGTGCATCAGCAAGCTAAAACTTCCCACTAGCAGCAGCATGGTCGCTACAAAGGCGAATGCGATTAATGAGTCGAGTTTCAGATGGATGGAATCATCAACAAACAAGGCTACGACGATAGAGCAAATCAAAATCATGCAAGCCGTCGACAAGCCAAACGCGCGATGAATCGCTGTTTCCCGACGGTGCAGCACGGAGAGCTCATGTATCAGTGTTGGCCGCAATCCTGAGCCGCTGGATAAACGCTCTCCCAAAACTTCTGAACGATCGCTGATACGTTCTAGACGATTGTTGAGCACGCGCATCTGGAGCATTACGCCAAGCAGCAATAATGCGGGCGTAATAGCCATGCTAATCATAGCGCCGATATCGTCGAAAAAAGAGGCCATTTCGGGTCTCCAAATAATTGAGGAATAGCTCATTGTATCCGCTTCACCGTTTAGCGGTAGCTCAAACCAGAGCAAATTTCTCGGCGTTGTCGCAGACGGGAGGTGGCGTGCTTAGGGTGTGGTTGCTGCCCAGAGGGTTTTGGAGCCCAAGGTGCATGCTTAGTATGTGAAGAATTCATTTTGTGATTTTCCAGAAATAGAATAACTTCTGGCTTCCAATAGAAAAATTTGTCATCACACCATCATTAGTTATCAAATAATAAAAATAATCCTAGTAAGTACGATGGATATCTGCTTGGGAGACGATGTTTGCGGCCACGGTCCAGACGGTCCCTCTCGGTTATCGCGCCGCATATTCATCCGCTGAACAACCCCCCAGGAGCACGAATGCCGGACATCATTCTTGAAACCCGAAATTTAACGCGTGAATTCAAAGGATTTATTGCAGTTAATCAGGTCAATCTTCAAGTTCAGCGCGGACATATACACGCCCTGATTGGCCCCAACGGTGCGGGTAAGACCACGTGTTTTAACTTGCTCACGAAATTTCTCATCCCTACATCGGGGCAGATACTGTTCAACGGTCAGGATATAACTGCGCTCGAATCTGCACAGATCGCGCGCATGGGCATCATTCGGTCGTTTCAGATTTCAGCGGTCTTTCCCCACCTAAGCGTGTTGGAAAATGTGCGCATTGGTTTGCAGCGCAACATGGGAACGTCATTTCATTTCTGGAAAAGCGAAGCTACGCTGAATCAATTAAATGATAGGGCGATGCAATTACTGGCCGAAGTCGGACTGGAAGAGTTTGCTGAAAGCATCACGGTAGATTTGCCCTATGGTCGTAAGCGCGCGCTTGAAATCGCCACGACATTAGCGATGGACCCTGAGTTGATGTTATTGGATGAGCCGACCCAAGGCATGGGGCATGAAGATGTAAAACGTGTCACGGCCTTAATTAAAAAAGTATCGCAAGGCCGCACCATCTTAATGGTTGAGCACAACATGAATGTAGTCGCAGATATTTGTGATCGTATTTCAGTACTGCAGCGCGGCGCCATTCTGGCTG
>CAINAY010000013.1 GCA_903846425.1 uncultured Noviherbaspirillum sp. | reverse complement strand
TTCTACGCTGTCCGTATTTAATGCGCCTTCATCATTGCAAGCAGCGCGCACATTTAGCGACCCACCCATCAATTTAATCAATGCGCATATAGCGACGGGCGTGGCCGATTTAGGTAATGGTTTAACGATGCCTTTAACGGAACGTCAACGCAGCAAAGCAGCGGGTCACACTCATGTAGTGCTCGGTGTGCGTGCGCACAGTTTGAGACTAAGCTCGCAAGGAAATGATTTCGCTGTAGGTGCAACAGTTGATTTATCTGAAATTAGTGGTTCAGAAACCTATGTGCATTTACATCGTGGTGAACTGTCTTTGGTTGCGCAACTTACTGGCGTGCACACATTAGATATAGGCGCTGCGACGACGGTGTATTTCCTTCCTGAAGATTTATTTATTTTTAGTACCGATGGCGCATTGCTCTGCGCTCCGGACTCGACGGGAGTGTGAGATGGCGCGCATAGAATTAGCCGGACTGGCACACAGCTACAAAGCGAATCCTTCAGAGCCTTCGGACTACGCACTACGTCCTATGGAGATGACGTGGAATGATGGTGGTGCATACGCTTTACTCGGCCCCTCTGGTTGTGGCAAGACAACGCTGCTAAATATTATTTCTGGATTAGTTCGCCCATCACAAGGCAAGGTTCTGTTTGATGGCAAAGACATCACCAACTTACCAACGGAATCGCGCAACATTGCGCAGGTGTTTCAGTTCCCAGTGATTTACGACACGATGACGGTAGGTGAAAACCTCGCTTTCCCGTTAAAAAATCGCGGCTGGAAAACAGCCGATATTAATAAGCGTGTGGCGCACATTGCTGAGATTCTCGAGCTGTCATCCGATCTTAAAAATCGCGCTAGTGGTCTTACAGCAGATGCCAAACAAAAAATTTCTTTGGGTCGCGGCTTAGTACGGCCGGATGTGGCAGCGATATTGTTTGATGAGCCGCTGACAGTGATTGATCCCCATCTGAAATGGCTACTTCGTCGCAAGCTAAAAGAAATTCATCACGAGCTCAAACTCTCACTGATCTATGTCACACACGATCAAGTTGAAGCACTCACCTTTGCCGACAAAGTCGTCGTAATGACGGATGGTGAAGTGGTTCAAATCGGTAGCGCGCAAGAATTATTCGAAGCTCCTGCGCATACCTTTGTGGGTTACTTCATCGGTAATCCCGGAATGAATTTGCTGCCCTGCGGTTATAGCGCCGATGGCGTTCGTATCGCTGGCGTCTCCGAATTTTTACCGCCACGCCGTGGCTTGCGTATGGGCGAAGGTAGTTTGAAATTAGGCATACGCCCAGAATTTGTTGAATGTGTAGCGCAAGGCTCGACAGACAGTTTGCCAGCGCGTGTCATTAGTGCGCGCAACATGGGCACGCATTGGTTAGTGGATTGCCAGCTCGGCGATTACCGAGTTGCGTGTAAACAGCGCACGCTGCATTCAGTCGCAGCGGGGGATGCTGTGGGCGTGCGTCTACCAGACGAGCGCATTTTGTATTACGTCAATGAGAGACGCGTCGCATGAAAACCTACAACAATAAAGCCTGGTGGTTCGTGTTGCCGGTGATTCTGTCGGTCGCTTTTTCTGCGATCGTGCCATTGATGAC
>CAINAY010000012.1 GCA_903846425.1 uncultured Noviherbaspirillum sp. | reverse complement strand
GGGACGCCTACCTACGTTTACTCCAGCGCCAGTTTGACAGAAAATTTCCTTGCGTATGCAACGGCCTGTCAACAGCATGGCCGAGGCAATGGAGGTGCGCTTATTTGCTACTCGGTTAAATCCAACTCTAATCTCGCTGTTCTTAATCTACTAAGCAAGCTAGGCTCAGGTTTCGATATCGTCTCTGGCGGTGAACTAGAGCGCGTGATTGCCGCCGGTAGCGATACGAAAAAAGTTATTTTTTCAGGCGTGGGCAAGTCACGCGATGAAATGCGTCTGGCGCTGTCACATGACATTCTCTGCTTTAACGTGGAATCAATTCCTGAGCTGCACCGATTAAACGACGTGGCCGCAAGTATGGGTAAACGTGCGCGCGTGTCGCTGCGCGTGAATCCCGATGTCGACCCCAAAACGCATCCGTATATTTCTACCGGTCTAAAAGAGAATAAATTTGGTATCGCGTTCGAAGACGCTCTTCAAACCTACCGTGTAGCAGCTGCATTACCTCACCTTCAAGTGACGGGCATTGACTGTCATATCGGCTCACAACTCTTAGATGATGCGCCGCTGCTTGAAGCCTTAGATAAAGTGATTGAACTAGCCGATCAATTACATGCAGCTGGTATTGAACTTCACCACGTAGATATTGGTGGTGGTATCGGCATCACCTACGATCAGGAACAACCTGTAGCAGTGGGTGATTATTTGGGTCGCCTTTTTAAACGCATCGATAATTGGCGTGCAGCTAGCTACAACAACAAACCCATTACGGTACTGTTTGAACCAGGCCGTTCTATCGTAGGCAATGCAGGCGTTCTGATTACAGAAGTCCAATACCTTAAACACGGTGGCAATAAAAATTTTGCTGTGGTGGATGCAGCGATGAATGACCTGATGCGCCCAGCGATGTACGAAGCCTGGCATGGCGTACAGCCCATCAATCAACGATCCGAATCACCAAAAATTTATGACGTGGTTGGACCGGTCTGTGAATCTGGTGATTGGCTAGCTCGCGATCGTACACTCGCGGTAGAGTCGGGTGATTTGCTCGCGATTATGTCAGCAGGTGCGTATGGCATGACCATGGCTTCGAACTACAACACACGCGGCCGAGCAGCTGAAGTGCTGGTCGACGGCGATCAATTCCGATTGATACGCAAACGCGAAAAATCATCTGATCTGTTCGCTTTAGAAAATATCTAATCAGGCTCAGCCACGTTTTCTGGCGGTCGACGAGCGCGCCATATGAAAACTACACGCGACCCCAATAGCAATACCATCACGAGCCCTATGATCATAGGCTCTTGAAGATTATTTTTGCCTGACTTCATCCACCAAAAATGTAAAACTGCGAGCAGCGCTACTCCATAAATCAGGCGATGCAGCCTGCCCCACCACCGACCCAGTTGACGCATCAAGCGATCGCTACTCGTGACAGCCAATGGAACTAGCAACACAAATGCCGCAAATCCAACAGCAATAAATGGCCGCTTTACTATGTCTTTCACCATTTCTTCTAGATCAAAAAAATGATCGAACCACAGAAAACATAGAAAATGCAAAAACGCATAAAAGAAAACATACAACCCAAGTAAGCGCCTTAGTCGTAGCAGCCAATTGAGCCCGGTCATACGACGCAAAGGGGTCACCAACAGAGTCAGGCAAAGAAAATATATTGCCCAATCGCCGGTCGCACGAGTGATGAATTCCAATGGATTAGCGCTCAGATTATTTTGCACACCACGCTCAATCAGTCGCAGCAGAGGTAGCAGCGCTAAGACAAAAATGACAAGCTTGAGGCGCTTAATGTGAGCGGCAGTGAGGTTCCGCATTAAAGCTTTGGATTAGTAAAACTTTTTCAAATCCATACCCGAATAGAGCGATGCAACTTCGGGGTAGCCATTAAACATCAGGGTTTTACGCTTACGCGTGAATAATCCATCTTCGCCTATGCGTCGCTCGGTCGCTTGCGACCAACGCGGATGCGACACCTCGGGATTTACATTCGAGTAAAAACCATATTCGTCGGGTGCAGTTTTATTCCAAGCGGTTTTAGGTTGATGCTCTGTAAAGCGTATCCGCACTATCGATTTAGCCGATTTAAAACCGTATTTCCACGGCACGACTAAGCGCACCGGCGCACCATTTTGATTCAGCAGTGTCTGCCCATACATACCCACACAGAGCAACGCCAGCGGATGATTCGCTTCGTCGATTCGCAAGCCTTCCACATACGGCCAGTCGAGTACACGGCTGTTCACGCCTTTCATTTGAGCGGGATCGGCGAGTGACGTAAATTCCACATATTTGGCATTTCCCGTTGGCTCTACTTTTTTAATCAACTCGGAGAGTGAGTAACCGATCCAGGGTATGGCCATTGACCAGCCTTCGACGCAGCGTAACCGATATAAACGCTCCTCTAGGGGCGCCAGCTTCATCAGGGCATC
>CAINAY010000011.1 GCA_903846425.1 uncultured Noviherbaspirillum sp. | reverse complement strand
GGCTTCATCTACAGCCCGAGTCACATCAAACGGAAGGCAATGCTCATAAATAAATACATGGCCAAATTTTGCATCCATGTAAGAGCGCACATGCGCCATCGCCGCTTTCAGGTCATGCCCCGCAGCGACTGCCTCTTTTGCACTCGACAGCAGTGTAGTCACAAAATCACGTGTGTAATCCAGACCCGCATTCACCTGCTCTGGATTGAGTAATGCAGGACCCCGCCCCGGCACTAGTTTTTGTGCGCCCATGGATCGCAAGATCTCCAGCGTCGCTGGCCACTCTTCTAGTTGCGCGTCGCCGGTATACGCTGCCGCTTCATACTCAACCAGATCACCAGAGAACAATACTTTTTGCGAAGGAATCCAAACTATCGTGTCGCCTTTGGTATGACCCATACCGACATGCATAATTTTGACTTCGAGCTTGCCCATAAATAGCGTCATTTCGCGCTCGAAGACCAAAGTCGGCCATGTCAAACCAGGCACCGACTCGACTCCGGCAAACAGACGAGGAAATCGATCGATTTCCGATTTCATATCTTGTTCGCCACGCTCAACAATCAATTCATAGGTGCCGCGCGATGCAATGACCTGCTGCGCTCCTTCATTGAAATAAGCAGACGCACCTAAGACGCGAACCGCATGGTAATGCGTCAATGTCACATACTTGATAGGTAAATCAGTGATCTCACGAATATGGGCAATCAACGACTGCGCCATGATCGGTGTGGCTGTGGTGTCAATCACCATCACAGAATCATCACCAATGATCACGCCCGAATTAGGATCGCCTTCGGCTGTGTAGGCATACGCGTTATCCGACAACTTAATAAAACTAGTTTTCTTTTCCTGCAAATCGGCTTGCGATGCAAAAGGCTTGGCACTCATGACTATCTCCGGAACAAGGACGTTAACCACATCGTGTGTTTTAAAAATCTGCTTCACGAAATGGATGATTGAATGGCAGCGCCTACCGCAAACGCATCTTTGCACTAGGCAGCGAGTCAAACCGAGGGTAAGATAGAATTCGTTTTAGGTCAATCCGTTTGTTATTAACGAATTATTCCGAGTGGTTAAATGTGTTATTAAAATATAACCGGTATGTCTGACCAACCCAAAAAAACAGCTGAGAAAAGTCGTCGCGGCATACAGTCCATCGAGATCGGCGGCCGCTTGTTGACGACGCTAGTCGACGAAGGCAGCCCCATGAGTCTGGGCGACTTGGCTAAAAAAGCGGGCATGCCATCAGCCAAGGCCCACCCTTACCTGGTGAGTTTTAGCAGCTTTGGTTTGATAGAACAGGATCTGCTCACCGGACGCTACGAGCTCGGCCCCTTTGCGCTGCAACTCGGTTTAATCAGTCTTCAATTATTAGACCCTGTACGAATCGCTATACCGATGATTACCCAACTAGCCGCTGAAATCGACCAAACGATAGGCTTGTCGGTGCTCGGCAATCAAGGGCCCACCATCATTTACATTGCCGAATCCAGTTACCCCATTCACGTCAACATGCGCACGGGCACGGTGATGTCAATTCAATCGACTGCCACGGGACGTGTATTCGCTGCCTTTCTACCGCCACGTCAGGTTGAACGTATGCTTTCGCAAGAAAAACGCAATGGCATCGCAGCGGCATTCGGCGCGCAAGGTTTAAAACCCGACACACTAGAGAGTTTATTAACTGACGTACGCAAACGAGGCATGGCGCGCGTTCAAGGAGAACCCATCCCGGGAATCAACGCCATCTGCGCACCGGTCTTTGAGCATACCGGCGCGATTCGGCTGGGTATTACGGCGATTGGTCCCGCCGGAAGTTTTGATGCCAACTGGAGCGGAGTGATTGCAAAAAAAACAAATGCTTGTGCAAAAGCCATCTCACTCCGCTTGGGTTTCCAAGACCCTTAAGTAGCTAGTGCAGCTAGTACATGATGCGGCGGGCAGCAAATCCTCATTTCCGGTACGATCTACTGCAATGATTGACCCATGAGGTAAACATGAAATCAATGCTAGCAAGTCTGGTCATGGTTGTACTAACTCAGCCCGCCTTAGGCGCCGAGTGGAAACTAATTTCCGAAACTGAAGACAAAGAGAAAACGGTCAGCTGGTATGTTGATATGACTAGCATCGTGCGCGAGGAAGAGTATCTGCGAGCCTTTCTCAGAACGACCTGGTCAGTCCCACAATTCGGCCCCGACAACACCCCCTATCAGTCGTCGACCTATCTTAATTATTTTGATTGTGGCTCAGGCAGAATTGCCTACACCGGTAACGCCTACTATCGCGCCATGGAGCCTGCAGGAAAACCGCTGCACCAAGAGACAGAAAATCCCGTCGAAAAATTAAAATTTCAGAGAGTAAAACCCGGCTCAGCGGGCGAGGCACGTATGAAATTTGTGTGTAAATTTCACTCGAAAAATTTCTTAACTCAACGATCGATGACTTCGCCTGCTGGCTAGCGTGATCTCACTGTGACTAGCTTGAACCCCAGTGTCACTTGCTTCAGTTAGCAAAACTCAAAAAAAACCACAGCGCACGCTGTGGTTTTTTTCTATGGCTTTAAACATTACACTCGACGTTTATATTCGCCGGTACGCGTATCAATTTCAATCTTGTCGCCCTGCGCCACAAATAAAGGCACAGACACTTCAAAACCCGTCGCGATTTTTGCTGGCTTAAGCACCTTACCTGAGGTGTCGCCTTTAACAGCGGGTTCTGTGTAAGTCACTTCGCGCACTACCGTGGTTGGTAATTCGACTGAAATAGCTTTCTCATTGTAAAAAACCACTTCACACACCATGCCATCTTCAAGGTAATGAATAGCATCGCCCATGTTTTCCGACTCAACTTCATACTGGTTGTAATCGGCGTCCATAAGCACATACAACGGATCAGCAAAATAGGAATACGTTGCTTCTTTTCGATCTAAGTTAACGACGTCAAATTTTTCATCTGACTTGTAAACCGATTCCAAACCCGCCTCGGTCAGCAGGTTTTTCATTTTCATCTTGACCACAGACGCATTGCGTCCTGATTTAGAGAATTCGGTTCTGATCACTACCATAGGCTGACCGGAGACCATAACGACATTACCAACACGGATTTCTTGAGCGGTTTTCATAGTGATTATCTGAAGTAACTGAAGTGACCGACCCACGAAACCAAACAAAAGTCTTGAAAGGGATCAGTCATTGAAAAACCGCAAGATTTTACCTGATTTTGCCCGCGAACCGAATAAGTTGAGTTGATAGCTCTTCCACGGATGCTACATGCTCCGACCATTGCCTGTAATGCGGCGGCAGTTCTAGCAGTGCTTCGCTAAAGGCAGACCAATCTAAAATGGCCCCGACATCACCATTCCAGGCCTGCCAAAAGGTCTTCACTGCGTGCGCGCTCTCCTCGTTCAGGTCATGGCAATGAATATCCAGGAAAGCAGCTAGCTTGATCAGATGCGCATCCTCCGCTTGTCGATACAACTGCCACACAAACGGCTGTTGCGCCCAGTGCGCGCGAACCAGGCTGTCTTCTCCTCGGACAAAATTGAGATCACAACTCCACAGCAAAAGGTCAAAATCATCGGGATTTAAGAAAGGAATAATTTTGATCGTGAGCTGACCATCAGTCACTTGTCTGCTGACAGATAAATCATTGCCAAAAAAATTAGCTAACGCCTTTGTTGCGACCCCTTCGGGCACCAAACACAGCGTGGGTGGCCCAAAACGCATTGCATTGAATAACTCATGAACAGGC
Source organism: uncultured Noviherbaspirillum sp. (assembly GCA_903846425.1). Taxonomy (GTDB): domain Bacteria; phylum Pseudomonadota; class Gammaproteobacteria; order Burkholderiales; family Burkholderiaceae_D; genus Pernthalerella; species Pernthalerella communis. The sequence goes on along the minus strand of CAINAY010000011.1, from coordinate 1,034 downwards.
GCTTGCTCATAACAAAATAATGAAACTAACAAGCTATCAAAACCAACATCAATGCCTAAATTTTTCAAGAATATCGAACGTGACTTAGTATTGAATGCAGCACGCGCTTGTATCAAACCATCTTCTCTAAGCAAGCCACCTGACTCGGATTTAAAACCAGGAAAAAAGAAGTACTGCGTCAGCGGTAAGCGTGGATGCGGAGACGGCAAACCGTGACTCTGCATAGCCCAGGATTCAGCCGACAAATACTCTAGATTGATCCATACAGGAATTGGGCTTGCTTTAGCCATGCGATCAAGCATGGCATCCGAGAGTCGACAAGCAAATGCTTCAATCACTAATTCAGCCGGTTGATAATTCAACTCCGTTTGATCATTCCAAGCGATGACTTGAAACCCATCGACAACTTGCTCAGTTAAACGCTCATCCACCGATGGTCGCAGTCGCTGAAGGCACGATAAATCATTTATCCATAACCTAACCGACAAACCACGCGCAGTCAGTGCGCGCGCTAGCCGCCAGCTAACGCCCGCATCACCGAAGTTATCAATCACCTCGCAAAAAATATCAACTGTCTGTAGTGAATTCATAGATTGGAATTCATAGGATGTAATTCGAACAACCCTCAAACATAGGCATGGTGTCAGATCAGCCATGCGCCGACACAGCGGCTCAAACTATCAGTAGCAAACATTTGTTTTCATACCATGGCAAACTGTTAGGGACATTAGGCTAGCAATTCCCGCGAATCTCCACAATAGTTCAACAACGAGGCTTTGATGAAACGATTTTTTTTACTACAGGTTCTAATTAGCCTGTTGGTTGCTGGCCCTGCTATCGCTAAAGATGCCGATATGTGTGGTGAATATACCAGCGTCGATATTGGCGAAACGCGCGTTGAGATGGGTAGCAAAGCATCGTTCGTCCATTTCCGCTCAGCGACCCAGATGTTCGCCACGGAAGGCTCACGTTTTCACCAACTGAGCGGCCAATGCACAGGCGGTGCGTTGGTGTACTCCGATGGCAGCCTTGAG
>CAINAY010000010.1 GCA_903846425.1 uncultured Noviherbaspirillum sp. | reverse complement strand
GCTGTAAGGGCCTTGGTTGTCAATGATTGCTGCGACAGACGCTACACCCTCAACCGCTCCTTCGATATATTTTCCATTTCCACCTACATCTCTGAATCGCGCTTTAGCATAAGCAAAATCAGCGTCTAAGGTCAGCCATTTCGTGGCTTTTAAGTAGTTATTAAATTCAAAGCCTGTACGGCGGGTTCGGCGACCAGAATCTTCTGTCAAACCTGCATCGCCCACATACACAATCTCTGACGCATTATCGAGTTGAAAGAGTGCCAGCGTGGTTTGTAAACCTTCTATGATTTCGGTTCGAATACCTACTTCCTGACCAAAGGTTTTAACAAGACCTTGCGATCGAGTTCCCGATCCTATCGTTACCCCACGTGCATCATTGGAATGGTAGCCGTTACCCACGCTGTAGTAATACTCTGTTTTAGCCCAGGGGCCAAACACCACGTTGAGTTTAGGGCTGGCGATAAAGTCATTGACGGTATCAGTGTTGTTATCACCCGTTGAACTAGTAAAGCCTCGATTCGCAAATCTAAAGTAATCTCCACGCGCCCCAGCTACGGTACGAAACCAATCGTTCCAATGCACGTGATTTTCTGCATACAAACCCAGACTGCTTTGAGTAATACGATCACTGCGGCACTGGTCTATCACGCTCTGACAAGTAGCATTACGCACTCGTGCTGTTGTACTGTTTAATGAGTTATTGATAGTGTCGTTTTGAGCTTGCAACCCCAGCGTATTGGTTGCTTCTTTACCTAGACCTTCGATATTCCATGTGCGAGCTAAATTAAAGCCTGATGTAACTCGACTATCACGTTGATTAAATTGACTAGCTGCTGCGTATTCAAAATTTGAATACAAGTCTAAATAATTTTGAATTACGTAGGCTTGAAAAAGAACCGTACCAGTCGCATCCGATTGACGCCATTCACCGGAGATGCTATTTCGATTAGCTGTGGCTCCGGAGGATTTATCCATAGCACCCCAACGAGAAATCAAACCGCTTTTGTAATCATTGTAGGGAATCTGATCGGTAGAATTCCACTTACCTGAATAGGACATCGCCGTCAGGTTAAAACCATTCGCAGAATTTCCCTCGGAGTAGCGCAACATCCCGTTATATTTTCGGTAGTTGTCTGGGTTATTCCATGGTCCATCGTAATGCGACAGCTCTAAGGCGTAGAGCACGCGACCATTATGAAATTTAGGTGAATTTGAAAGTAAGGTCCGATAGAAACCATTCTGACCTAGACCCACACTAGCAATTCCGCGATCAACCGTATCGGTGTAGTAAATATTCGCTGTACCAGCGTTAGCAAAATCACCGTCAACGGAGTAGTACGGGCCTTTACGATAATTAATTGCTGAGATCAGTTCGGGGATTAAAGGGTTGAGATCTGCCCAACCCTGTCCATGCGCATGGCTGCGCTGATTAATCGGCATACCATCCAAGGTGATTTTAAAATCCAGACCGTGATCAAGATTAAAGCCGCGCAAAAAATATTGATTCGCTTTGCCTTCACCACTGTGCTGACTAACGATTAAACCGGGGATCACTTCTAATACTTCGCCGGTTCTGGCAACCACGCGATTATCAATCTGAGCCTGACCAACTGCGCCCTCGTTAGCCGAATCAGCAGCGCCTAGCAAGCTGTAGCGCGACACCACTTCTACCGGCGGTAAAGAACGAATATCGTCTGCCACAACCGAGCCAGTACCGATCATCAAAAGAGATGCTATCAGCTGCGACAGGATGGTTTTACGGGGAGTGTGATTGACGTGCATAGTTATTATTGTCTTATTAGCGCGCCTGAACACGCCCGACGGCCATCATACAATCTAAGCTTATTTCACACAACAAAACTTACTAAATAGACAGCAGGATTAAAGCGCGATTAAGGCTCACTTTTACTTCTCAATCAACTGAGCCATGGATATGGCTAGCCCGCGATGAATTAGATTCCATTAATCACTCGTCAGTTTTTTATTCTGCTTTATTTTCTTTAAAAATCGCCATTTTTTCTACAAAATATTCTGTGTCACCAAAACACGAGGTAGGGATACCTTTGTGCTGAGCATAGGTCAACACAAGTTTTTGACCCGTATGCTCCTTCAACTGATTGGCAAGCTCATCATCGCGAACAGAAAATTCAAATTTTTCTGGAATAGCACCCGGCATACTCGTTAATAAGAGTTCGCCTTCCCACGTTTTACACAGCCAGCCTTTACGTGAAACCTTTTGCATTAAACCAGCTCGCTCGCCGGTGGAATATGACCACGATAAGGTTATCCACACATACGCAGAAAAAATCACACCTATTAAGAGCACTAGACCCACGATTATTAAGAGCGGTTTTCGCATAATTATCATCCACGTCGAAAGCAAACCATGGGGCATCATGGCATGTTATGAATCTAGCAATCACACACAACGGTCAACATACATTGAAGGACTACCAAGCTTGCACGCTGGCGTACATCTGCGCGCTCAAGTAACAGAAT
>CAINAY010000009.1 GCA_903846425.1 uncultured Noviherbaspirillum sp. | reverse complement strand
GTGCTCAATCACGATAGTGTTGGTATTAAGTATGAAAGCGAGATCGGTATCCGACTCCATACTGAATCGCGTTTGAATAAAACTGTCTCCTCCTTCACCAATGAAAATGCGCGCAGTGGCACATTGACTGCAAACCAAGATTCAAGCGCCAACAGCCTCGCGCTCTATGGTCAGAATCGTTTCATTATCAATGAGCGCGTCGCCATCACCCCAGGGATGAGAGTTGAGTCGTATACGCAAAATGACCTCAATCGACTCAATGGCATCAGTGGCAAAGCCAGCAATACCGAATTCGTTCCGGGTATCGGTGCAACTTGGCAAGTCAGCCCGCAGGCCCAGGTTTTTGCTGGCGCACATCGCGGATTTTCTCCTGCAATGATGGCCGCTTCGATTGTCGGTGGCGTAGATCAGCGGTTAGGTGCTGAACGTTCGACCAATCTGGAAATCGGCGTGCGCGGCACCATTGATCAAATGCGCTATGAAGTGACGGCTTTTCAAATGGACTTTGCGAATCAGATCGTGAATGCCTCGACATCCGCCAATATCACTCACTCGAATGCCGGTAAAACTCTGCATCAGGGATTAGAGGGTTTGCTCGGCATTGATTTAGGAAAGGGCTGGGGAGCTGAGACCAATATGACCTATCTGCCCGTTGCTGAATATCGCAGCGACAGGCTAGGCAGCAGCGCGAACGTCAATGGCAACCGATTACCCTATGCACCAGAGCTCGTCGCCAATGTGGCGTTGACCTACAAATTTGATGTCCTCACTACCCGGCTCTCGGCTACCCATGTGTCCTCGCAATTCGTCGATGCAGCCAACACAGTGGCCGCAAGTGATGATGGCCGCAGAGGTGTAATTCCGTCATACACCACGTTAAACATCAATGCGCGCTATGCATTGAGCAAACAAACCAGTCTGTTTGCAACGGTGCGTAATTTGACGGATAAAAATTACATTGCAAGTCGTAATCCCGATGGAATTTTCCCAGGCGCCGAGCGCAACTTTCAAGTGGGTATCAGCCATAAATTTTAACTACCTATAACCATCTAAATGGTGTGCGATGTGTCACAGATAAAATCACCATGGGCTGCTGCTTATTTTATTAAGTCTACTACTGACGAACATAGCGGACGATGGCATGCTTGATTTCAGCATGGCCACCCTACCGCGTTAAATAATTTCGTATCACGACAGTAAAGTAATAGATTCATCTATCAATGTGACACGCCATCGTATCCATCGAGCTTAAAGGGAGCTGAGTAGTAAATCGTAGATAATAGACATTCGATAATAAGAAGCGCGATGTTCCTATGCTCACTCCCCTGCCGCTACCACCAGAAATTCGATCGCGCTACCTGCCCGACATCAATGGTCTTCATATGCATTTGCTCGAAGCCGGCCACGAAACGCCCGGCTCTCCGAGTTTATTGCTATTACATGGATTTCCAGAGATCGCTTACAGCTGGCGTAAGTTGATGTTGCCATTAGCAGAAGCTGGCTTTCACGTCATCGCCCCCGACCTGCGCGGCTACGGCCGCACCACCGGCTGGCAGGCAGATGCACTAGCTGATCCTAGCGACTGTAATTTTCTGAACCTCACACGCGATCTGCTGGCGCTGTTAGCAGCATTAGGTAAAACACACGTCGAGGCAGTGATTGGTCATGATTTTGGTGCACCATTAGCCGCCATCGCTGCGCTAACCAGACCAGATAAATTTAAATCCGTCGTGATAATGAGTGCGCCGTTCGCTGGTCCACCTGCGTGGCAGGCACGCGTTAATGATGTGGCTCCCGCTGATGGATTTGATTTGCTAGAGCAAGCAGTGCATGACCTAGCTAAGCTCAATCCAGCTAGGCAGCACTACCAGTGGTACTACTCAACACCGCAAGCCAACGCTGACATGCATCATCCGCCGCAAGGCCTGCATGCTTTTTTGCGCGCTTACTATCACATGAAGAGTGCAGACTGGCCTTTGAATCGACCTCATCCACTAGACGATTTGAGCGCAGAAGCGCTAGCGCTGCTTCCGCATTATTACGTGATGGAACACGGTAAAAATATGTCCGAGAGCGTCGTCACTGAAATGCCCGATGCAGATGCCATCGCTCAGTGTGATTGGTTACCCGATGATGAGCTCGCTGTTTATTGCGCTGAATACGCACGCACAGGTTTTCAGGGTGGGCTGCAATGGTATCGCTGCCTAACCAGTCGCGCGCAAATCGATTCATTACGTCTCTTAGGTGGATTAACCATCGATGTGCCCTCATGCTTCATTGCCGGTGCAAGTGATTGGGGCGTTCATCAATTTCCGGGAGCCTTCGATAAGATGCAACAACAGGCTTGCACGCGCATGCTAGGTTGCCATCTCATTCCCGACGCGGGACATTGGGTGCAACAAGAACAGCCGGAGGCCGTGTTGCAGCACTTGTTTGAATTTTTTGAACAAGCAGAGATACCGTTCATCAAATAACGGTGACTAGTCATTCGTCACTTACCTAGCACTTGTCGACTTGGCCAGTATTCACGCTCCCTACTTTTTTTGTAGTGCGAATTCGTAATCCAAGCTCCAATAGGGCATTTTCATATCGCGACCATCGGGTGCCTTACCGATTTCATGCGCTTGAAATTTACCTACTAATGAAGGTCTGACACCGAACACCACATCCGAATCCAAATAGCGATCGCCCTCGCGAAAAATATGTGTAACTAGTGGCTGATACCCATCAGACTTCACCATAAAGTGAATATGCGCAGGCCGCCAAGGATGACGTCCCGTGTTGAGTAACATCTGACCAACAGGGCCGTCAGTCGGTACGGGATACGCTTCTGGTAATACTGTCCAAAACGAAAAATTTCCGTGCGAATCCGTGTGTATCAAACCACGTGCACGACGCTGACTTTTAAGCTCGCCTCGTTGCACGTCATATAAGCCTTCTGAATCGGCCTGCCAAACATCAACTACAGCATTAGCCAACGGCTTTCCATCAGTTGTTACGACGCGGCCGGTAACGTGCAAAGGTTCGCCAGGTGCGCCATTCGTAATATCCGCACCATTTTGTATCGCCGGAGCATCATGCGTATGAAAAGGCCCCAAGACAGTCGCTTCGGTTGCACCCTGCTGAGTACCGTCATGCATAGCGACTAACAGCATGGATAAGCCTAGCGTGTCAGATAACAGAATAAATTCTTGCCTCACATCGTCACATTGATGGCCCGTTGCGGTCAAAAATTGTATGCCCGCCATCCACTCATCTTCAGTCAACTGCGTTTCTTGGGCAAAGGCATGCAAATGCTTGACCAGCGATTGCATAATCAACTTCAGTCGTGGATTGTCGGCACCATTAAAACTATGAATCGCAGCCTGTGTAATTGCTTCATGCGAGAATTTCATTTAATTCCTTGGCTTTAAAAATCGATGCGTTGGAAACAGAGATAGCCCATAACGACGATGTACGGCACCCCACAAACCATCACGGAAAAACAAAGTAACGAGAATAGCAATCAGACCTAATCCTATTAGATACCACGTCCCATAATCACTAAAAAATTTATTCAGAAACCAAAACAGTAGCGCACCAATGATAGGACCCTCTATCCGCCCCAACCCACCAATCACCACCATGAAAATTGCAAAGGCAGTCCAGTTGACTGAGAAGGCTGCATCGGGTGAGATGCGCAAGTTACTAACGAAATACAAAGCCCCTGCTAAGCCAGTTCCGCCGGCAGCAATTAAGTAAACAGCCAACTTCAATCGCTGCACATCAATACCTTGTGACGCTGCCGCATTTTCATTATCACGAATTGCGAGCAAAGCCAGTCCACGCTTAGATCGTAAAAATAAATAAATACCAGCGATAGAAATGATGATGCATGCTAACGCAATCCAATACGTAGTACTTTCTCG
>CAINAY010000008.1 GCA_903846425.1 uncultured Noviherbaspirillum sp. | reverse complement strand
TTTATGTTCAGTACAAGGTCAAACAAGGCCTCGAACGCTCCGGCGACTAAGTATCAGAGATCGAACTAAGAATTACTATTAAGGGGAAACGAATGGCCAAACGTAAAGTTACAAACATAAGCGAAGTCGCTTTAATTACCTGCGTGGTGCAAAAAGGCCTTGCAGATACGATTAACAACTCGCTACTCGAAGTCGGCGTACAGGGCTCCACCGTCCATATGGGCGTGGGCACGGGCGTACGTGAGCGTCTCGGCATTCTCGGCGTAGCCGTGGATGTTGAGCGCGAAGTGATCAGTGTTATGGTCCCTCAGGATCAGACCGATCGTATCTTCGAGCGTATTTTCCTTGCGGGTAGATTAGACACGCCGGGCATGGGGTACGTTTACGTAACTCCGCTCATACAGGCGGCGACTTACATACCACCTAACCTCCTGAAAGACTAACCCGTTGTCACAAACAGGAGAACACTATGAGTGAACACGATAAACCGGCTATTCCATACATTGACTACACGCGTGAGATCACCTGCGTTTTATACGAAGGCGGTGCGCACGCGCTGATGGAGCTTTTGCACCATAAGGGTATCAACGAAACGTATTACTACAACGTTCGTGGCAACCCTATCGGTCGTGCTTCATTGGCTGGCAATTTGCCGGAAATTCCGAAAACCGAGATTCTTCATGCCACTGTGTCAGCCGACCAAGCCGACTATATTTATCGGATGCTCTACGAAGAAGCGAAGATGGATGAACAGGGTAAGGGCGTCATATACGTGAACCGTCTCAGTCGTTCGAGCCAGATCACTGTGCCCAAAGAATCTCATGTAAGCGTCCAAGGCTAACGAGCCCAGACCTTAACAATAGCCACTCGATTTCAGGAGATATTTATGAGTGATGTCATTAAGAATATGATTGCAAAAAGTAAGCGCGCGATTTTCGATGTCGAAGCGATTGTTCAATTCAACGTCGGTCAGATTCAAGTTTCGCGAAGCACGATCGAAGAAAATATCACCGATGCGCAACAGAGCTATCTGATTCATGCAGCGGGTAACCGTGAACTGATCATGCGTACGACGGATGACGTATTCCGTAACCGCATCATGATGATTGAGCAGTTGAATCCAACGAATACTGACCAAGAAGCCTTCCAACTTTCTATGCTGAACCGCGTAAAAGTTGAGTATCTGGATCATCGCACTAAGATCAACCGTAAGATGTCAACCATTGCACTGAAAATGGCGGATGCTATTAAAGCACTCGGCGAAGTCAGTGATACCTTCTCTGAACTCAACGAAGAGATGGTTAACTACATCGACGAAATCGCTGATTCCAACGGTCAGTGGATGGACGGCGAGCTCAAGCAGCAAATGGAAGCGGCTAGCCATCACGGTAACGAGATGCGCGTGCAAGAAATTGAAGAAGTAGCGAAATCTATTCGCAACAGCTCAGTTGAAACTCGCAAAATCATCGAAGACACCTTCCGTACCGGTGTTGATCTGAAAGAAAAGCTCAACAACACCCAGGACTCAGGTAATGAAATGCGCGAGCAAGTCATTTCCTTGCGCGAGAAGGTCGATGCGAACCAAAAACGCGTATCGGATCAGATTGCTGGCTAATTGCTAAAAATGGAAGCGGCGTTTTTGCAGAGCGCCGCCCATTCGCACTAGTAGCTCGCAAATTATTGGTTTAGTATGCGATAGCAGGCTTGTAGTTTTAAGCCTGCTATTTTATATTTTGATATTGGCATTTTTAATCGTAGAGATTACACCGCAATGGCTTCAATTCAGCAGCGCGTCATGGAGATCCTCGACGGATCAGAACACGACCTTCCCGGCAAAATTTTGGAATGGGTCATCACCTTTGTTGTCCTGACTAACTGCCTCGCAGTGATTCTAGATTCAGTCCCCGAAATACACGCCGATTACAAAGATTTTTTCCATGAGTTTGAATTCTGGAGCGTGATGTTCTTTACGGCAGAATATGTTTTACGCACGTGGTCGTATGGCGTACGCTATGCCGCTGAAAACGGCGGCTCCTGGAAGGGTCGACGCGAATACGTGTTTAGCTTTTTCGGCTTAGTTGATTTTTTTGCGACCATGCCTTATTACCTGCATACGTTCTTCCCGTTTCTCGATTTACGCGTCCTGCGCGTACTTCGTTTACTGCGTATTCTTAAGCTATCGAAATACAACACTGCACTACAAGATTTGTTCCATGCGATTTCATCAGAGCGTCAAGCTTTTGTCTCCGCCATGTTTTTACTGACTATAGCGACGATTGTTTCGGCTTCACTAATGTATTTCTCTGAAGGTCACTCACAACCTGATCACTTTGGATCTATCCCCGCTTGCATTTACTGGGCAATTATCACGATTACGTCTGGCTA
>CAINAY010000007.1 GCA_903846425.1 uncultured Noviherbaspirillum sp. | reverse complement strand
CGTAATGCGTCTTCCATATAACTGTCAGCGGCTTTTAAATCGGTGGTTCCGAGATCGGAAGCTAATAGCTCGCCGATTTTTTTGCGTAATTCTGGACTCACTGGCGTGGTCAGAAAACGAAGCAGTAAATGATCCACCGCATCTTGGGTTGTTTTGCAGCCAGCAGCCCGAACCATGTCTGATACATTTAACTGGGCGGTTGTACGAACGATAGGTTTAACTTTTTCAATTGCCTTACGCCATGCGTGATAACTCGCTAAACGTGTATTGAAATCTTCATCGCGATCGGCCTGCATCGACATTGAGCTTAATTCTTTACCGTCGGGCTTAGTCGCAGTGGTCACGTCTTTACCCATAGATAGCTGCTCTGCCACTGAAATAATTTGATATTGACTACCAGGTACACGATCATTTGCAACAAAATCGATCTGCGGAAAAACGGTGTCGTAAATAAAATTACCGCGTACTAGTAGCAGGCCCGGAGTAATCCAACTCTTACCATTGGCCCATCCCGCGACATTCGGTGGGAACATCAATTTTTGTCCCATCGCATCGGTTAACTCATTGAAGTCGGGAATACCAGGTACTTCTTTTAATCCCATTTTTCGGTAAGTAGATACAACTAACTCAACCGGCGATTTAATATGGGTTGCCACTGATTCGTCGCTGTAAAAATCATGCGAGGTGAATATCGTCTCTAAGAAAGGCGCAATCTCATAGCGAGAATCACGTAATAATTTACCCAGCTTCACACGCAACTCAGGAGACACTTCATCGCGAACGAAAAAACGGTACAGCTTGGTTGCAACAAATTCAGCAGTCACTGGTTGCGCCAAAATGATATCAATCACTTGTACGCCATCAAAATTGCCACTGCGTCCTAAAACTTTTTTTACATCCGTATCGTGCTGAGCAGGATTAACTACAAAATCCAGACCACGATAATTCCAACCAGTGAAAGCACGCGCTGCTTCACGAATATCTTCTTCGGTGTAGTTACCAACGCCCATGGTGAACAGCTCCATGATCTCGCGCGCAAAATTTTCATTCGGTGCGCCCTTCACGTTTACCGCAGCATCCAGATAAGCCAACATTGCAGGATCTTTCGCCACGCCGATTAGCAGATCGCGGAAATTACCGGTGGCTTTGGCTCTAAACAATTCGTTTTGCTTCAACATCTTGCGGTAGTCACGCACTTTCTCATCGCCGGTAGCAAAGTGCCCATGCCAAAACAGCGTCATTTTTTCTTCCAGCGGACGACGGGTAGTCAACATACGATTAGCCCACCAATAGCCAATACGTTGACTCTCTAACTTGCTCGCACGAAGCCAGTACAAATAGCGGTCGGCTACTTGTTGTATGCGGCGGTTACCTTCTGGCTTGACCTTCACGCCTAGTGATTGCCCAGTATCGCGTGCTAATTCAGTGGCAGCAGGGCGAGACGTAGCAAATGGTTCTAAACCCGCATCAAAGGCTCCCGAGTGCTCAAACGCTGGCAACGGATTGGCGATGCGTTGATAGCGCACCAAACGACGCACCGCCTGAGTGGGCGAGAGTTTGGCAAATGCGTTGATTTCTTCCGGCGTGGCGCCAAATCCCGTGCGCTCCAACAGATGAGCGGCGCGATCACGATTCCACTCCGCTTGATTAATGGGACTCAGATCATTGGTCCAGCTAGCCGGGGCAGCCAGTGCCGCCGAACTAACGAGGCTTGCCAATGCGAGGGCGATAGAAGCTGGAAAATTAAATCCTGAAGTCACAATGAGATGGCCGCATGGAAGCAGCGTAAAAGTAAAGAAATAAGCGACTAGTCTAAGTAGACCGACCGGTCATTGCAATCAGCCATTTCATGAATTGATGACGAAAATCTGCAACGAACGACTAACGATCTTAAAGTTTAAATAACTAATTGCGGCATTGGTGCATCTGCTATTCAAATCGGCTGAGTAACGCCGTGCAGAATCAAACGAAATCGCGCACAATCTCGTTCACGACAATAACAACATCCCTTGCACCTAAGGAGCTATCTATGAATTTTAAAAATATACTGCGTGCGGTTCTGGCAGTAGCCGCACTCTGCTCAATAACCGTTGTCGGATTAGTAAGTGCAGAAGATACCGATAAGGCTCTGCTAGATCGAGCAAAGAGCCTCTTCAAGCCTTTGCCTGATACATCGAGGGTTGACGACTACCCTCACTCAGCAGCGCGCGCTGAATTAGGCAAAGCCTTGTTTTATGAAACACGCGTCTCTACTGACGGACGGATGAGTTGCGCTGCGTGTCACAACCCGACCTATCACGGTGCTGATTCGCTATCTGTTTCGGTTGGCGTTCACGGCAAAAAATTACCCCGCAATGCGCCGACTGTCTTCAACACATCGTTGCTCGTTGCGCAGCATTACGGCGGCAATCGCATGACGGTGGAAGAACAAGCGATGAAAGCCCTGCTCAGCCCACTCGCTTACGGTAATAAAGATTACCCCGAGGCTGAGGCAAAACTTAAATCGTTGGGCTATACGAAAAAATTCGAAGAAGCATTCCCGAATGAGAAGGAACCTGTCACTGCTGAAAACTGGGCTGCAGCCATTGGTTCGTTTGAACGTACGTTACTAACACCCGCACCGTTTGATAAATATCTCAAAGGTGATCAGCGCGCTATCAGCAAAGAAGCCAAAATCGGTTTAGATAAATTCATGAGCGTCGGTTGTGCAGGATGTCACAGTGGCGTGACCGTCGGCGGACAAAGCTTCCAAAAATTTGGTTTGACTGAAGACTACTGGCTAGTGACTGGCAGCAAAGAACAAGAACTGCTTAAAGGACGCGATAAGGGCAAGTGGCACGACACGCAAAAACCTGAAGATATGTTTATCTTCAAAGTGCCGCAGCTGCGTAATGTCGCTATGACACCGCCCTACTTTCACGATGGTTCGGTCGCGAAGCTGGACGACGCTGTGCGTGTGATGGCGCGACTGCAGTTGGGTAAACAGTTGAGTGATGATGATGTTAAACATATCGTTGCATTTTTGCAGACTCTGACTGGCGACGTACCCGCGCAGTTTGCCAAAGCGCCTGCTTTGCCTGTAGCACCGTATTCAAACTAAATTTTTTCATCGAGTGAGATGGTTCATGCTTTCGCTCAGCGTTGGGTTAGTAATCAACTCAACGCTGTCCATGGCTTTTGAGCGATCCGATGGTGCGACCGTTCGCTGCGAAATCGAACGTAACGGTCAAAAACACACTGTCGAAGAGATTTGGCTGGGCCATGGTGATCAAGGTGATCGGCACCCTGAGCTGGGTGGCGCTGCTGCAGTAGTTAGGCCGGATGCACAAGGACGTCCGGTGATCTACTTCGATTCAGTGGTTTTTAAAGGCATGCTGGAAAAAGATCCGCATATGTCGGATTTTATTTTTTATCATGAATGCGCTCATGCACAAGATGAGTTGCGTAATGAAATTGAAGCTAACTGCGAAGCCTATCTTCAACTTGACAAGCTCGGCATGCTAACTGCTGACCTTATCCAAGCGCTGGCTGCTACCCATACCAAAATGCGCCGACTACCCTCGCGCTATGGCGGAAGCGGCGAAGTGTTTTGGGAAAAGACACTGGCCTGTGTAAATAATCGAATTGAAAATTCAGTAACGCGCTAATAACTCAATCAAGCGCTCTAATCACATCGCTGGACAAATATCAGCACCATCCTCCGGTACTTTTTCAGAAAACAATCGCTTAATCGGCACCCAAACTACCGAGGTGGCGAAGCGGACTATCGTTTCCAATACGTCTCCCGGATTGGGGCCGATAGAAAATTTATCAAAGCTGCCTTTCACTTCGAGCGGAGTGGCCAGACTCAGAAACTGTGCAGTCTTTGCTTGAGGCTGTAACCGCATATGCAGCGTTTCTTTAGCCAGATTGATGTCGGTATTGCCGGTCACTCGTACTTTGGTGGTGTCAATCACAAATTGTCGCTGATTTAATTTTCCATCGACTAGAGTAAAACGTCCGATAGCGCAGTTAACTTTCGATTGATTTTTTGGATCAATGGTCGGCAACAGAGCGACAAATAAATTTACAGCCCACAAGTCAACCATGTCGGCTTTCATCTCTTTAGGCCAGACTAAAAAATCTAGCGTTCCACTACCGTGCTTTATAACATCCGATAAACGTTGCGATTGCGAGCGAACATCGACATGAAGATTAAATCGACCATCGATATCGGCCTCAGGTTTAAAACGGCGTGCGACGACACCGTAATCAAATTTATCTACATCGATTTTTAACTCAGCTAGTACATCGTTTTCGCGCGGCTCATAAGCTAACAAGAGATCAGCTGATCCTCCTGGCATAGCGATACTGGCTGGGCCAATCACAGCGCGACCATCCGCAAGCGTAGCTTCCAGTTTGCCACTACCTAATCTATCGTGACCTGCGATCACGCGATCTACGCGTACTGATAACAAGGCATTCATTGAGCGCAAGGTTTTCGCACTCAACACGCTTTGTAGCTGATCGCTGGTATCAGAGGCTTTTTTGCGGAGTGTTTCTTCGTTTTTTTCAGTACTTTCTGGAGTGCTTTTTACTTGAGTCGCAGACCAATCCTTCAATGGAAAATCATCTAACTGAATCTGCGGGGCGGATAGATTAACCGTTAGCTTGGGTGGTTTAAAGCTGGTATCTAATAATCCGTGGCCTTGTAGCGAGCTGGTTCCTATCGCCAGATTTAATCCATCCAGCTTGTATGCATTTGCGGATAAACGAAAATTTCCTTCCGCTGACCATGGTCCCCACGGTGGCATCGATAGGTGAAATAGTTGATTCATGTCGTCTAAACGATCGCCTGAAACCTTAAGTTTTAATTCAAGGTCTCGCTCTTCTAGATTTCGATTGAGTGTGCCTTTCAATGCTAGCTGACTATTAGCTGCCGACACCGTCAATTCAAACGGCACTCGCGAGCGAGGATTGAGTAATTCTTTGGCGGTAGCACTACGAACAGTTAACTCTATGGGAGTATCTTGTGCCTCTCCTTTTAGCATCAGCGTAAGGGGCTTTGCGGGTGCCGCACTCAAGCTACCTTGGCTAAGCTGTATGTTTGCCAGCGTTTGTTGATTTTGATCTCGCCACTTCAGTTTGCCACCGCTGATTTCACCAATTAATTGCGCGTTAGCGATGAAGTTGGCTAACTGACTGGAATGACTGTCTAGGTAAAGTGAAAAACTATCGGCGGTAAAGTCTAGTCCTTGCGATAGCTTTAAATCACGAGTGATGCGACCGGCATCAAGATTTTTCGTAAACAACCATAACTGCGCATGAGGTTCACTACTGCGAGTATCCAGCATCACGGCGCCATCGAAGCGTTGATTGCCTAACTCAGCAAAAAATGGCGAGCTAGGCATGAATCCATTGCGTACCTGAGCATCAAAACCCAGATGAGTGACTGCGATGGATGAAGTCTTAATTTGATCAACGCGTACTCGAATATCCGCATCATCGAGTATTAGCTGTCGCGGCAAAACTGGAATATCAAATGTCGATGAACTCGATTTAGCTGATTTGGAGGGTGCAATCAAGGTATCTAACTCCACCGCATCTAACTGCGCCACATCAATTGCTGCACTATAAAAAGGTTTGCCTTTCAACTGTCGCCGTTCAAGATCGGCATGCACACTGCTATTACCTGCTTGCAGAACTAAATCAGAAAGCTTCCAATGATCCTTACTTGCAGTAACGCGCCCTGCCAAGGCTAGTGCTGCACGAGCTTCATGCCGTAGGCCTAACCACACAGCGACATCGCCGGCATGCTCTGCGCCTAAACTAAATGACACAGATGCCTCGCCTTTAGCTGCATTAATAACACTTGCTATGTGTGCAGAAAATCCACGTGAGTATGCGGTTAACGTGAAATCAGTACTACCACTTTGCATGTCTGTTCGGAGATCGCTGCCTGCGAGTTTTGCTTCCAATGGTTTACCTAGTAGCGACCCGTTGAAATTTCCTTGCAGCGCTTGACCAGCAGGCAAGCGTATGTTTAAACGTTGAATACGAAATGCTACAGGTTTGCCACCCTTGAGATTTCCATAACTGAGTTGACTATCTTGTAGATCAAGTTGTACTGCCAACGATTTCATGAGTGATGCGCCATCTCCGCCTTGCGAATCAAGTTGTATATGCAAACGCCCTGACTGTCCTTCGATTCCATCGACGCCGGTTAACAGTCTAGCGAGTCCACCCGCATCGGCTTGTTCGCTAACGATAGCTAGTTGAAATGAGGGCGTCGGCGCTGAAACATCAGCCTTCATTTCGGCTTTGAATAGCACGCCCTCAATACGTGCACTCAGCGGCATGCTGAATTTCCCCTGCTCGAGTTTGACGGCTAAGTTTGACTGACGGATATCACCGGGCAGACTAATCCACTGATCGACTGCAAGTTTCAGATCAATGTCTTGATTATT
>CAINAY010000006.1 GCA_903846425.1 uncultured Noviherbaspirillum sp. | reverse complement strand
GCTTCCGAAACTGATAGGCACATGCTGTACGACCCCAATGAGCGGCGTATCCGCAGCTTCGTCACTCGCGCTGGCCGTTTATCTACGGCACAAGCGCGAGCCATAGAATCACTGGGCCCCACTTACTGTCTGCCGTTTCAAAAATCAGCTTTGGCATTTGATACTGTATTTCAGCGATCTGCGCCAACCATTCTTGAAATTGGTACCGGCATGGGTGAAACGACCGCATTCATTGCTGGACATTTGTCTGATAAAAATTTTCTGGGTGTAGAAGTACACACACCGGGGATTGGTAGCTTATTGAAATTGATCGGCGAACAATCACTCACTAATCTGCGATTGATTCAACATGATGCCGTTGAAGTCGTACGCGATATGATCGCGCCGAACTCATTAGCGGGGATACATGTATTTTTTCCTGATCCTTGGCACAAAGCGCGTCATAACAAACGCCGATTGATTCAAGGCCCGTTTGTAGAGCTGCTGACATCGCGCTTAATGATGGGCGGCTATTTACATTGCGCCACCGATTGGCAAGAGTATGCCGAACAAATGCTGGACGTTTTGAGTGCTGAACCCACATTGAAAAATTCAGCCGAATCTTACGCAGACCGCCCTGCATATCGCCCCACCACGAAGTTTGAAAATCGTGGATTGAAATTAGGGCACGGCGTATGGGACGTAGTTTTTACACGCACGGCTTAAAAAATTAAGCCGCGTCGTTTATTCCGCCCAAACCACCCAACCAGTCGCCGCTGAAATTAGTATCAGTACGCCGAATACAATTCGATACCAAACAAAGATCATGAAATCATGCGTGCTGATGTAGCGCAGCAACCAGCGTACGCAAAAGAAGGCTGAGATAAATGCTGCTAAGGCGCCTACACCAAACATAGGCAAATCAGCCACAGAGAGTAAGGCACGCTCTTTATACAACGAATAAATCGTCGCACCAAACAGTGTGGGTATCGCCAGAAAAAATGAAAACTCAGTCGCTGCTTGGCGCGATAAACCAAATACCATGCCACCAATAATGCTGGCACCGGAACGACTGGTGCCCGGTATCAAGGCAAAGCATTGCGCGCAGCCCACCTTAAATGCATCGAGCATCGTCATCTCATCCACGGAATGAATGCGCAAACTGTCTTCGTTAAGACGATTACGTCTTTCCACAATCAGTATGATGAAAGCACCGACGATAAAGGCCAAGGCCACCGGCACCGGTGCAAATAAATGCGCTTTAATCATTTTGCCAAACAGCAAACCCAAGACCACTGCTGGTAGAAATGCGACTAAAAGATTTGCCACAAAACGGCGCGCGGCGACATCGGATGAAAAATTTCGAATTACGTTAAAAATGCGATGACGGTATTCCCAACAAACAGCGAGCATGGCGCCTGCCTGAATCACAATCTCAAAGAGCTTTACTTTTTCACCGGTAAAATTTAACAGACTGCCGGCGAGGATGAGATGGCCTGTTGATGAGATGGGTAAAAATTCCGTCAGACCTTCGACGATACCCATGATGATGACTTTAATGAGGAGTACTGTATCCATGGCCTGAAAGCCTAACATTCAAACTGAGGTGAGCTTGCTATGCTCATCATGAAAAAATAGTGACACCGATTAATCACTCATAACGTAATGCTTGTATCGGTAGCAAACTTGCCGCTTTACGAGCAGGGTAAAAACCGAAAAATATTCCAACCACCGCCGAAAAACTCACCGCAAGAATAATCGACGCGGTCGACAGTTGCGTTTGCCAACCGGCGATTTCGGCAATTAACCACGAGCCTCCAACGCCTAAGGCGATTCCTATCAATCCACCAAACACCGATAAGGTGACGGCTTCAACTAAAAACTGCGTAAGTATGTCGCGACTTCTCGCACCCACTGCAAGGCGCAAACCAATCTCGCGCGTTCGCTCTGTCACAGAGACCAACATAATATTCATGATGCCGATACCGCCAACAATTAGCGATACGGAAGCCACTGCAGCTAATAGCATAGCCATAACGCGCGACGATTCTTCTTGGGCTTGCAGCATCTCCGTCATATTCCGCAAGGTAATGGGATCGGGCTGACCTTCGGTAGTACGCATACGCTGACGCAGTAAGGAGCGAATTTTATCTTCAGCTTCGCTCATGCTCTCGCCATCAAACACTTTTAACTGAATCATGCCGACTTGCCGTTGCTTACCGGGCTCCACACCAATAATGCGGTTACGGGCCGTCGACAAGGGAACCATAATCACGTCATCCTGATCATTGCCGGTCATGTTCTGACCTTTACGCGAAAGCACACCGACGATAGTCACCGGCACATTTTTAATACGTATGGTTTGATCCATAGGATCGTTATCACCAAATAATTCACGTGCAACGGTCTGACCTATCAATGCCACCTTACCCGCACCAGCAAGTTCAGCAGGTTCAAACATACGGCCTTCTTCCAGGCTCCAGTTACGCACTACAAAGTAATCCGGCGTGATGCCAAAGACTTGTGTCGCCCAGTTGGCATTTCCATTCACTACTTGCGCACTACCTCGATAGGTTGGCGCTACTGCTTCAACTTCACTGACTTCACGCGCGATTGCGACGGCATCATCTTCGGTTAAATCCGGTGTCGCACCCGTACCGATACGCACACCATTCGATGTACGAGCACCCGCCGTGATGATCATGAGATTGGATCCCAAGCTTTTTATTTGCTCTTGTATGCGTAGCTCAGCACCTGCACCTACTGCCAGCATAGTAATCACCGCTGCCACACCAATAATGATGCCCAACATCGTCAGCACTGATCGCAGCATATTGACTCGCAGAGCATTCATCGCAACGCGTAAAGTGGCTAGCAGATTCATGATGCCTCCACCGTTACTGCACTTAACTGGCTTTGTGCATTAGCCGAAGTGTTTTTTACATCTGAAATTATTTTCCCATCACGGAAGGTCACAATGCGCGAAGCAAACGCAGCAATATCCGGCTCATGCGTCACCATCACGATAGTCATGCGCTGAGCATTTAATTTTTGTAGCAAGGCCATGATCTCGATACTAGTGCGCGAATCTAATGCACCGGTTGGCTCATCCGCCAAAATCAGCGAAGGATTATTGGCCAAGGCTCGCGCGATCGCCACACGCTGCTGCTGGCCACCTGATAATTGAGACGGTTGATGATCGGTTCTGGATCCCAAGCCCACTTCGGTTAGTCGCGCCATCGCCAGCGCACGACGTTCAGCCGAGGGTATAGATGCATACAATAAGGGTAGCTCAACATTTTCCAGCGCGCTGGTACGTGGCAGCAAATTGAACTGCTGAAAAACAAAACCAATTCGACGATTGCGTATCGTAGCGAGTTGATCCGTCGTTAAGTCGGAAACCTTTTCACCCGCTAAACGATATTCACCTGCACTCGGTGTATCAAGGCAGCCAAGTAAATTCATAAAGGTTGATTTACCCGAGCCCGAAGCGCCCATGATGGCGACAAACTCTCCTTCAGCGATATCGAGCGACACCGTATCCAAGGCCATCACCGTGGTGAGCCCCATGGTGTAGGACTTCGACATGCTGCGCACGGCGATCAGGGAAGTCATGCTATCAACCTTGCATCATTAGAAAACACGCGGAGCATTCCCCATAGTCGTCGACGATGAACGTCCACGACCGGTATCACCGCCTTTAACGCCAGTGACAACCTCAACACCTTCGGCGACGCCTTCACCGGTGATTTCTGTCATCTGCCCGTCGCTCGCGCCTGTTTTAACGGTTATTACTTTGAGCTCGTTATTTTCAACGCGATACAACTTGGCAACGCCAGGCTCGCGCTTTGAACGGCCCGATCCATTCGCTGAACCCTCTTTTTGTCCTGACTTGGCTCGCTCAGTTTTCTTATCTGATTTGTCATCAGATTTTTGTGGCGGACGAAAACGTAGCGCTGAATTCGGCACTTTAAGAACGTCGTCCTGCACTGAGGTCACCACCCGCACATTGGCTGTCATGCCAGGTAACAGTTTTAAATCTGAATTTTGCGTAGAGATCGCTACTAAATACGTTACGACGTTCGACACCACTTGTGCCGATTTACGTATCTGTTTAACTTGACCTTCAAAGGTACGGCCAGGAAAAGCATCAACAGTAAATGTCGCTTTTTGTCCTAGCTGAATCTTGCCCACTTCCGATTCATCGATGGAGGTATCCACCCTTAAGTCAGTGAGGTTTTCGGCAATGATAAATAATTCAGGCGCTTGTAAACTAGCTGCGACGGTCTGACCTTTATCAACGCTACGCTTGATGACAATGCCATCGACTGGTGAGCGAATCGCCGTGCGCTCGAGATCGACACGCGCTTGCGCTAATACCGCATCACGCTGCTTAACGACTGCAGCCGCACTACTTGCATTCGCGCGCGCGACTTCAACCTGCGCTTGCGCGGACTTAACTTGCTCAGCCAGAGAATTCATGGTGGCACGTGACTTATCGACTTCGGCAATCGAGATGAATTTTTTTTCTGCTAACTGTTCTTTACGTTCAAAGTCACGACGTGCATCTGCCAGACTGACTTCGATTTGTGATTGCAAGGCACGCTGAGCTGCAATATTGGCTTGCTGAGTCGCCACTTGAGCGCGTGCCGCATCTAAATCAGCTTGCGCTTGCCTGACACGGTATTCAAAACTTTCCGGATCGATGCGTGCGATTAATTGATTTTTCTTAACCAAGCTATTGAAATCGACCAGCACCTCTTTCAACTGCCCGGATACCTGTGAACCTACCTGGACAGAAATAACCGGCTGCAAAGTACCAGTGGCGGCAACACTCGCGACCAGCCGACCTTTTTCTATGGTCGTGGTTCGGTACTGGGGCACATCTGATTTCTTCCACCAAAACAGATACCCAGCGCTCGCCACTATCAGGGTCAGGAGCAATACTAACCAGATCCAGTACCGTTTAAACCAGCTCATGTCCACCGCCATTTAATTAAATTACGGTGATTTTACTTGTAATGGTCTGGGACCATCCTAAAGTGGTCGCTGGCGGCATAAAAAAGCCCGCAAACTCTAAGAGATTGCGGGCTAAGACTGTGAAAATCAACTGACTACATGCGTTACATCATTAACTTTCTTCTGTTTTTTCTGAACTCGAATCGTCCTCATCACTATCTGATTCAGTAACGACTTCAGGTTCAGAGCTACTTTCAGTTTTTTCAGATTCAACATCCTTAGCTACTGCTTTCTCGCTAACACTGGCAACTGGAGGCGTACGACTGTCTTGTGGAGGCTGGACGCTGGCTGTTGTAATGGGAGAGTTAATCACTTGCTTCTCATCCTCCTCAAACGGATTGGCTGGAAATTCCAAATTTAAACGAGGTGATGCCGCCATACTATTTCGCATAGCTCCCAAGCTTTCGGATGTTGTATTTTTTAGAAAAAAAACGAACTCATTTTTATTAACAGCGACTCTGTCGCGATCTGCCCTCGTTGACGTCGTGACGTGACTTGAATAAAATTTATCGACATATGCAAGGCAAAATTTTATCGGGTTAGTCTCAAATTGCACATATTCTTCCACACTTAACTCTAAAATATGATTTCTAAATGACTTAAGAAAATCATTCGATAGTTCATAGATCCCAGTGTAGTAAATAAAATTACCTAGAAACTGTTCTTTTCTCTCTTTAGAAATTTCATTTTTTTCCATTGGTAACAGAATCTCTGTAATCTTATCAGTAAGACTTTTACCTCGTGGACTAGGGGTAATTTCTGTTTCAGACTTTACATAGCTCTTAACTTTTTCTGCCGCTGGCGCAAGAGCATCAATATCTTTCTGGATAATATCTGCAAGAGCCGCACGTATAGATTTTTCGGCAGCTTGTCTTTCTTTGTTCAAGACACCCACATAAAATTTATCTAGGTATCGCGTGCAAAG
>CAINAY010000005.1 GCA_903846425.1 uncultured Noviherbaspirillum sp. | reverse complement strand
GGCACTTTGCCCTTGCCCTGCCAAGCGCTGCCCTATCCAGTTAGCTAGCTGAGGCCGCTCGATGACAGGTATATCGATATACACAGCGGCGCGCTGCAAGGCAGTAACCCAAGCACTTTTTTGTGCTGCCCAATCTAATTTGGGTAAGGTAATTAAGGTTAGCGTGTCATCGGCGGTTGCAGCGGCTGCACAATGTGCGGCGTAATCTTGTAAGGCTTGCCCGCCTTCTTTTCCGGGTTTGCCGGTGGGTATACGAAGCTCAATCAGTTTTTTATCGCCAAATAGCGACA
This sequence comes from uncultured Noviherbaspirillum sp., assembly GCA_903846425.1. Lineage (GTDB taxonomy): Bacteria > Pseudomonadota > Gammaproteobacteria > Burkholderiales > Burkholderiaceae_D > Pernthalerella > Pernthalerella communis. The sequence goes on along the minus strand of CAINAY010000005.1, from coordinate 5,947 downwards.
TCGATTGTTGGGTAGACGTGAGTTCGCCCCATTTAAAGTAGCGATCAACGATGAGTACTTCACGTTCTGAAAATCCGGTGCTGCGTGCTTTTTTACGAATGCGATCTGCCGCTTCCATAGCTAGCAGATGTTCATCGCTAGCAATCACATACAGCGAGGCTAGTGATTTTTCGAGATGCGCATCAAGCGCTTCAGCGCGCACTTGCACTCACTGACCTACTGCTCTGGTTTGATCTGCGCTAGTCGGCGCATGATTTGACTGACAGCGTCGGCACGAAGATCGTTATAAATTAATCGTTCTTCGGTTTCTTTCGCGACAGCCTGCGATTCGGAATAGCTCATGAATGTTTGTAGCGCTAGCTCGGTATCATTCACAATTTGTGCATTCTCTTTACCGATGACGTCGAAACGCAATCGATACAGCAAACTAAATTCACGCACCTGACCTTGCGCATTCAGCGTGAGAACTTTCTTTTCCTGACGTTCTGACAGCACGCGCACAGTGATGTCCGCTGATTTGCGATCAGTCGCAATCGCTGTATTGCCCTGAGAAAGAATAGCATTCCGAAGTTCGCGTTCTATCGGCGAATTTTTGGCGATTTCGAGATGGACTGAGCTAAAGGGCAGGTTGGCACTTGAGCGCGAGCCGCGCAACTGGAAGCCACAGGCGGCCAGTGGCAGTGTCATCATTAACGAAATCCACAGGCGGCGGTTAGTTTGCACGCAAGTCTCCTTCAGTACAGGGTTAAGCGACGATGTTGACGAGTTTGCCAGGCACCACAATAATTTTCTTGGGTGTGCCTGTCAGATGTTTTTGTACGTGTTCGTTGGCGAGTGCTGCCGCCTCGATACTCGCTTTATCAGCAGTTTTCGCGACGATGATACTGCCGCGTAGTTTGCCATTGACTTGTATCATCAGCTCGATCTCGGCTTGTTCGAGCGCCGAGCTGTCGACCTTAGGCCAAGGTGCATCGAGAATATCGCCATGGGGCTTAGCGTATCCCAAAGCATCCCACAGCACATGGGTGATGTGAGGTGCTACCGGATACAACACGCGCAAGAAAATTCCCAAACACTCCGTCAGCACAGCACGGCTGCCTGAATCGTTAGCGTAGCTAGTACCTTCCAGCAGATTGAGCATTTTCATGCACGCTGAAACAACGGTGTTGTATTGCAGACGTTGATAGTCATGATCGGCTTGCTGCAACACTTTGTGTACTTCGCGACGTAAAGTTTTTAGATCGGCGGATAAATCGCTAGGTAAGATCGCATTGAGATCAATAAGCTGCATCTGTGCGTGAGCGAAATTCCACACACGACGCAAGAAACGCTGAGCACCTTCAACGCCTGCACCAGACCATTCCAGTGTTTGTTCAGGTGGTGAAGCAAACATGGTGAACAGTCGCGCAGTATCGGCACCGTATTGGTCGATGATGGCTTGCGGATCAATGCCATTGTTTTTCGACTTAGACATTTTTTCCGTGCCGCCGATATGCACTGGCTGAGCATCGGTAGTTAAGACGGCGGATACCGGACGACCTTTGTCATCCATTTTCAGCGTAACGTCTTCTGGGTTGATCCAGATTTTTTTACCTGAGGCTTCTTCGCGATAATAGGTTTCGTTCAGCACCATGCCTTGCGTGAGCAAGTTGGTAAACGGTTCATCAAATTTAATCAAACCAAAATCACGCATGACTTTGGTCCAGAAGCGCGCATACAGTAAATGCAGAACCGCATGTTCAATACCACCGATGTATTGATCCATCGGCATCCAGTAATCATTGCGCTCATCCACCATCGCCTTGTCGCTGCCCGGTGAGCAGTAGCGCATGTAGTACCAGGATGAATCCACAAAGGTATCCATCGTGTCTGTTTCACGGCGCGCCGCTTTGCCGCAACTGGGGCAATCGACGTTTAGAAATTTTTCATGTTTGTTGAGTGGATTGCCGCTACCGTCAGGCACACAATCTTCGGGCAATACAACCGGTAAATCTTTTTCAGGCACCGGCACATCACCACACGATGGGCAGTGGATGATAGGAATCGGTGTGCCCCAATAACGCTGACGTGAAATACCCCAGTCGCGCAAGCGATAAGTGATTTTTTTTTCGCCTAAACTTTTAGCTGACAGATCAGCGGCGACGGCATTCACAGCATCGGGATAATTCAAGCCATCGTACTTACCGGAATTAACGCAGCGACCTTGTTCTTTGTCGGCATACCACTCTTGCCATGCATCGTCGCTATAGGTTTTGCCTTCAACGCCAATCACGGCTTGAATCGGTAATTGATATTTTTTAGCGAACGCGAAATCACGCTCATCATGCGCCGGCACCCCCATCACTGCGCCATCGCCATACGTAATAAGAACGTAGTTACCAACCCAGACATCAATCACTTCGCCCGTTAATGGATGCGTGACAGTCAGTCCAGTAGGCATGCCCTTTTTTTCCATCGTGGCCATGTCGGCTTCAATCACGCTACCTTGCTTGCACTCGGTAATGAAGGCCGCTAACGCTGGATTCGATTGAGCAGCATGGGTTGCCAGCGCGTGTTCAGGTGCTACGGCACAGAAAGTTACGCCCATGATGGTATCGGGGCGGGTGGTAAATACCCACATTTTTCCATCGCTGATTAATTCACCCGCAGCGTTTTTTATTTGATGAGGAAAAGCAAAACGAACACCGGTGGATTTGCCTATCCAGTTCGCTTGCATGATGCGCACACGCTCTGGCCAACCGGGTAGTTTATTTTCTACGTGATCTAAGAGTTCTTCGGCATAGTCGGTGATGCGCGCGTAGTACATAGGAATTTCGCGCTTTTCAATCACTGCGCCTGAACGCCATCCGCGTCCATCAATCACTTGTTCATTAGCGAGCACGGTTTGATCGATAGGATCCCAATTCACTGTGCCGGTTTTTTTGTAGACGATGCCTTTTTCTAGCATCTTCAAAAACATCCACTGATTCCACTTGTAGTAGTCTGGGCTGCAGGCAGTCATCTCACGCGACCAGTCAATGGCCAGGCCCATGGCCCGCATCTGCACCTTCATGTAATCAATATTCGCGTAGGTCCATTGCGCTGGCGGTACACCATTGGCCATCGCTGCATTTTCAGCGGGCATACCAAACGCATCCCAACCCATAGGCATTAAAACGTTGTAGCCGCTCATGCGCAGCTGACGTGCCATCACATCATTGATGGTGTAGTTACGCACATGCCCCATGTGCAGCTTGCCGGAAGGGTAGGGCAACATGGAGCAGGCATAGAACTTCTTTTTTTCGCGACCTTGCGCGTCGCGTGCGTGCTCGACGACCTTATAGGCATCGATGTTGTTCCAGTGTTCTTGGGCCGAACGTTCGACATCGGCCGGACTGTATTTCTCTTGCATGACGAGTGATGGGAGAGTGTGAGGTTAGCCGTGCATTATACCGGCTGGTACCCCTCTCACGGGACATGGCGGTGACTCGAAAGAGTTGCCAAAGGTGCGCGGTCGCGCCTTTTGTCAGAAGGGCATGTGTAGGTGCTGAATTCGTGGTCGTTTAGATCACTGCATTCCATGCAGCCTAAAAATTTTATTTGCCCTGCGGGTCGGTCACAAAGCCGATCTTAGTCATACCGCCGGTTTGAGCAGCTGCCATCACTTGAGCGATGACTTCATAGCGCGTTGATTTATCCGCACGGAGTTGCAACTCGGGCTGAGGTTTTTTTTCAGCGGCGGTTGTGATGCGGGTTGCCAGCTCTTCGCGCGTGATCGCTGCGTTGTTCCAAAAGAGTTTGCCTTCACCATTGATCGCTAAGGTGATGGTTTCGGGTTTTTCGGGTGCGGCTTGCGATTGTGCGTTCGGCAGTTCTAGCTTGATCGCATGCGTGAACAAGGGTGCCGTGATGATAAAAATCACCAGCAGCACCAGCATCACATCGACCATAGGTGTGACGTTGATGTCAGCCATTGGGCCTGCTTGGTTGTTATCGTTGAATCCACCGAATGCCATGTTGATGTCTCCGCTATGAAGAATGTTAACGCGTAGTGCGAACGCGGGTACCGGTAGTCAGATGCGCGTGCAAGTCATGCGCGAATGCATCTAGCTCAGACAGTGTGACGCGATTAACCCGTGTGAAGGCGTTATAGCCCAGCACGGCGGGTATAGCCACTACCAGACCAATGGCCGTCATGATGAGTGCCTCGCCTACGGGGCCAGCCACTTTATCGATTTGTATGGTGCCAGCCGCTGAAACAGCTGCCAATGCATGGTAGATGCCCCACACGGTGCCGAACAAACCAATGAACGGTGCGGTTGATCCAACCGAAGCAAGTAGTGTTAAGCCACTCTCAAGTCGTGATGACACGCGGTTGATTTGCTGACGCAGCGTGCGTGTGACTAATTCGCCGGGATCGACACTCGCGTTCAATGATTGGCTTTTAGCTTTGATGTTCACCGCCTCAACCGCATGCGTGGCCAGTGGTGCGTAGACATGCTCGGTATCAGCATGCTTGAGCAAATTAATTGCATCATCCATGGTGGGCGCATCCCAAAAGCTCTCGAGCACGCCTGCGCTCATGCGTATGCGCCATGAAGTCCACGCCTTGGAGACGATGTAGTACCAGCTGATGACGGACATCAGCAGCAACACATACGCCACGGAGTGGGTAATGGCATCGCCTTGTGCCCAGTAGTGGGCTAAGCCGAGAGTTTGGTGGAGGTTATCGTTCATGATGGGGAATTTACCAGTAAGAGTTGGTTAATTTAGCCTGAAAGTATGTGGAGCTGAGAACCATTCATCGATGGGTTTGCCATCGCTGCCAGTCGACGGGGTAAACCGACAGGTTTTTATCGCCTCTAGCCATGCTTGATCCAGTCGTGGATATCCACTGGAAGATTTTAATTCGACATCGCCCGCTGTGCCGTCGCTCTTTACCAGCACTTTTACTACTACGGTACCCTTTTCATTCATGCGTTTTGACATCGTCGGATAGGGCGATTCGCACGCTCCCACATATTGTGCGCTGGAACCCGACGAATTTTTTGCCGGAGTCGGTGCGCTTGCTGGCGTTGGCGGCGGTGCAGGTTTGGCAACGGGTTCCGGCGGTGGAGCGGGCGCAGGTGTCGGCGCGGGTTTAGTCGGCGCTTCAGGTGCAGGCGTCACGGCTTTAGCCGGTTCGGGCTTAGGCTGCGGCTCAGGTCGCTGCTCAACCACTTTGGGCGGTTCCGGTTTGACCGGTTCGGGCTTGGGCGGTTTCGGTGGCTCGGGTTTTTTAGGTTCCGGCTTAGGTGGTGGCGGAGGCGGCGGCTCTAATTTTTTAGGCTGAACCAATTCGATGATGATCGGCGGCGTTTCTATCTCTTTGTGAACGTGTTCGAGCATGCCTGAGATAACCAGTATCACGAGTAGAACGTGCAATCCAATTGCGGTTGCAATGGAAATACTGGAATTCCTGGAAATCATCACTGAAGCAGCAAAATCGTTTGAAGGGCTTGGGTACGCTTAGCGTAGCCCAAGCACATCCTGCATATCGAACAATCCGCTCGACTTAGTTTGTAAGAAACGCGCAGCACGCAGGCTGCCGTGAGCATAGGTCACTCGGCTGGATGATTTGTGCGTGATTTCTATGCGCTCACCAATGCCGGCGAATAGCACGGTGTGATCACCCACAATATCCCCGCCGCGTATGGTGGCAAAACCTATCGATGATGGATCGCGCTCACCCGTCACGCCTTCACGTGCGAAAACACCGACGTCTTTCAGATCACGGTCCAGGGCGGTGGCAATCACCTCGCCCATTTTTAGCGCGGTACCAGACGGTGCATCGACCTTATGGCGATGATGCGCTTCGATGATTTCGATGTCATAGCCATGCGAAAAACTTTTCGCGGCTAATTCTAATAATTTCATGGTGACATTTACACCCACACTCATGTTGGGTGCAAACACGATGGCCGTTTTT
>CAINAY010000004.1 GCA_903846425.1 uncultured Noviherbaspirillum sp. | reverse complement strand
GCAACTCAGTAATCATGGGGTTACTGCTCGCCTCTGGCAGTCGAGCATCCAGCACCTCAATAACAAGGTCTGTTTTCTCCATGGACTCGGCGGCTTTTTTGCGCGCAGAGTTCATATGACCTGGAAACCATTGGATGGACATGAGAAGAGCCGATGAAAAAATAGTGAAGCGGATAAAAACGAGCTATGAGCCAGTATTCTACCCGCCCTCTTGAATTCAACCGAGTTCAGTCGATATGCTTAAGGCTAATTACTACTTCGCGCCCTTCCCACTCTTAGTGTCTGAAAGCCGCCAGAACTGCTCGCACGTGATGGGAGCTGCGGCTCATAACTCACCCCAAACCATGGCGTTCTAAAGCAGGTTGAACGGTATGACTCGGTACCATAAGGCTGCTAGGTTCTCATGGACTATACTCGAACTTTTACGATGATTTGTTCCCACTTTTTGCATGAGCCGTACTCGATGAAAAAAATTATTTCAATCCGCTTTGTTTTAGTTTTACTTGCATTTACTACTTTAATGCTTCCTGAGGTTTCCTGCGCCAAAAGCCAGCATCAATCAAAAAAAACTGGTAGTGCCTCGCTTACTAACAAACACAAAGCTGCAAAAAAATCGTTACCAGCTGAGGAATCCGAATTTACTAATTTCATGCAATGGAAAGCTGTCGCTGAATTTGTTAATCAAATGGCTGAGCAGCACGGTTTTAATCAAGATGAATTGAATTCTTTATTTTCACAAGTACATTACCTAGAAAAGGTCGTGAAACTCATCAACCCTGCTCCTTCGGGTAAAAGTAAAAACTGGACGGCTTACAAGAGCCGTTTTGTTGAACCATTACGCATACGAACCGGACTACTTTTTTGGGAAAAATATGAAACCGAATTACGTCGTGCTCAGACTGAATTCGGCGTCCCGCCTGAAATCATAGTCGGCATTCTCGGTGTAGAGACTATCTATGGACGCAGTCTAGGCAACATTCGCGTTATGGATGCGCTAACGACGCTGGCATTTGCTTATCCAGAGACGGCTAATCGCGAACAACGAATGCGCTACTTCCGCGATGAGCTTGAACAAATTCTTTTGTATTCACGTGAAAACAATATCGATCCACTGAGTGTCTCGGGATCGTTTGCCGGAGCAATTGGCTACCCTCAATTTATGCCCAGCAGCATACGCCGCTTTGCTGTTGATTTTGATGGCGACGGCCGTATTGATCTAAGAAATTCTCCGGCCGATACTATCGGTAGTGTTGCTAGCTTTCTGTCACAACACGGATGGACTGCGAACCTGCCTTTGGCTTACCCCGTCACTGTTGATAAGAGCGCAGAATCGGAGTGGAAGCCGTTAATAGGTGTGGTTCTCGCTGCCACTAATACCACCGATGAAATTAGTCGTGCAGGCGTCACACTACCAGCAGATATTTCTCCTACGTTGATGGTTGGTCTAGTCGATTTAGAAGACGGTATTCACCCTACACAATATTGGCTAGGCAGCGCAAATTTTTTTGCTATCACTAAATATAACCGTAGCTTTTATTATGCGATGGCAGTCATTGAACTAAGTAAAGCTATCAAACAACGACACTAATCATGAATCCGTTTCCTGAGGCAGATACCCTGACCGAAAAACAGATCATTGCTTACACTAGTGCATGGGTCGAACAGGTGGTGATTGGCTTAAATCTTTGCCCATTTGCGAAACCTGTTCATACAAAAGGCCAAATAGATTATTTTCTAAGTCATGCTCGCGATGAGACCACACTAGCAGCGGACCTCAGGCTTGCCATGCAGCGCTTAATTGCAAGCACACCAGATAGTATGGATACGTGTTTACTTATTCATCCATGGGTACTCTCTGACTTCTTTGATTACAATAATTTTCTCAATATCGCTGACGAAATTTTGGATGAATTAGAGTTGATTGGCGTACTGCAGATCGCCAGCTTTCATCCTCACTATCAGTTCGCGGGAACCACCGAAGATGATGTCACCAACTGCACTAATCGATCTCCATTTCCTATGCTGCACCTACTGAGAGAAGAAAGTCTGGATAAAGCAACGGCCGCACTGCCGGATGCAAACGTGATTGTGGATCGCAATTTAAACACCATGATCACACTCGGTCATGAAGGCTGGAATCGTTTGCAGTCGCAATTAAAACAATCCATAAAATCCTCTTCGTAGGCAATCTCTCCGCTACACAGCACTAGGCTCGCCCTTTGATGGGTATTCAGAGCCGTTGTTTCTCCTACGTTTTTAATTTCTTTGCCAGCATTCGAGTATCAACTTGCATATGCGAATGACTCTCCCGCACCAACAAAGCGCAACTCTGTATGAAAAGTCGAATTTCTAGGCCAACAATGTTGCCAGATTCACTAATTCTTTCTGATCTTGCGCGAAGTCAAACAGAATTATCAATTCATTAATTAAACTCAAGTTAAGGTAAGGAAACTTTCCGATGTAGTAAGTATTTTGGGTACTTTGGCAGTTGAACAGTCAGAAATAGTTAGTAAATTTTTATTTCATCTACCGCTTACAAAGGCTTGAAGCTAATCCAGAGTGAGATTGTGAATTTTTATAATTATTTTTTGACTAACAACCACCAAGTAAATTAATAGTCTGATAATTTTTATTTTCAGGGGTGCTGATTGATCACGTTGCATTGCTTTGAAGTCCAGACTTCATGATCCGATCAGTGCAAATCATTCACCAAACGCTATAGGGAATCCGCATTCAAATGACAACCCAATTCGATAACCAGGACAGCAGCCGGCTTTCAGACCAATTGGCCTACGACCCCAATAATTTGCTGGACACGCTCATCGATAAGCTGCACCTCAAAAATGATGCCGCGCTCTCGAGAGCCTTAGAAGTAGCCCCGCCGGTGATTAGTAAAATTCGTCATCGTCGTCTTCCGGTGGGCGCTTCGCTGCTAATACGCATGCACGAAGTCAGTGATCTGAGTATTCGAGAGCTGAGGACTTTGATGGGGGACAGGCGGGAAAAATTCCGTATCAGTGACAAGCAATTCAAGCCTAAGCAAGCGAGTCATTGAAGCAGTCAACGCGGATTCAGGCAGTCCGGTTAACAATACTAGCCGTACTGCCTGAGGATGTGTCAACCGCTGTATTGAGCACTACATGAAGCAGTACATGAAGCACTACATGAAGTACGGCACCATGCACCGTAGCAAGCGATATACAAGCGACATATCAATCAACACATCAGGCAGGAAAAACGCCTGTCGACAAGTAACGGTCACCACGATCGCAAACAATGAAAACAATAATAGCGTTCTCAACCGTTTGCGAGACGCGCAACGCAACCTCGCATGCGCCTGCTGCTGAAATACCCGCGAATATTCCCTCTTCGACTGCCATACGGCGCGCCATCTGCTCGGCCACCGCCTGGCTAACACTCTCTACCTGATCAACTCGGCTGCGATCAAATATTTTGGGTAGATAGGCCTCGGGCCATTTACGTATGCCAGGAATCTGCGATCCATCCTCGGGTTGGGCACCTACTATGGTGATAGCAGGGTTCTGTTCTTTTAGATACTTCGACACGCCCATAATGGTGCCTGTGGTCCCCATAGCGCTCACAAAGTGGGTGACCTTCCCTTCGGTATCTCGCCAGATTTCAGGGCCTGTTCCTTCGTAATGTGCGCGTGGATTGTCGGGATTAGCGAACTGATCAAGTATCAGTCCCTTGCCTTCTTTCTGCATCTGATCGGCCAAATCACGAGCGTATTCCATGCCACCAGTTTTAGGCGTTAACACAATCTCAGCGCCATAAGCTGCCATGCTCTGCCGGCGTTCAAGGCTGAGATTTTCAGGCATAAGCAAAATCATTTTGTAGCCGCGCATAGCTGCTGCCATAGCTAATGCAATACCTGTATTGCCGCTGGTGGCTTCGATCAACGTATCGCCCGGTTTGATTTCACCACGCTCTTCTGCGTGCTTAATCATGGACAAGGCGGGCCTATCTTTTACCGACCCTGCAGGGTTATTACCCTCCATCTTTCCAAGAATGATGTTGTTGCGACGAGCAGCATCCTCGCCGGGTAGTCGCTTTAGCTGCACCAGAGGGGTATTACCGACCAGGTCCTCGATAGTTGGGAATGGCATGTTGAGGTTTATCCGTAATGACAAGGATGAAAACCCCCATTTTAATCCTTGTGACGCTGACAGGCAGAGCACAAAAATCTGCCAGCGTCACACCGAGTAACACCAAGCTCGGTTTAAGGCTGTTACTGAGCGAGACCTGATCAGTTTTTTTGCTGAGGGGGCTTAGTCGACTCTGCCGAGGTTTTGGCCGGCTTGGCTGGCTTATCCGCTGTCATAGAAGGATTTTTGGGCTGACCATTCACCACAAGTCCAGCCGCGGACAGTTTGACTGAATTGCGATCACCTATACCTCTTACTCGCTGCTCCAGATCTGACCAGTCTTTAAAATTGCCATTTTTCTTGCGCTCATCCAGTATGGCTTTTGATGTGGCTGGCCCTATCCCTGCAACACCATCGAGAGTGGCCTGATCGGCTGTATTAATTTCGACGGCTGCAAACGCTGGCTGAAACGCAAACAATGCGAAGATCGTTGTAGCGAGTATCAAAATCTTCTTCAACATGAAATTTCTCCATTTCGGTTTAATGAATGACGGTGCCAGGAATAGCAACGCCAACCGAATTAGACTGCAATTATGGTGACGTAATGATCAAAGAAATTATGATTAATTCGCATGGTGCGAATTAAATGTAGAAAGTTCGATAGGCGAAATAATCAACTACACCAAACGAAAATACAGGGCGATAAATAGACCGAACCGACAAGATCGCACATGAAATGCGCGAAATAGCAAACGCAGAATTTCTTAAGCTTGGTTCATCGCGGAAAGCTCTTCGCTACGTCGTGGAGCATAGCTCTCCCATTGACTACAACCTGGACACTGCCAATAAAATTGCTTGGCTTTGAAACCACAATGATTGCAGCGATAGCGCGCCAGCTTTTGAGCATAGCCACCGACCAGACTCTTAATGAGTGACAGCTCTGCACGACCTTCTGGCGGTGCATCCATTAAGCGAGCCTCAATTAATTTATCCAGCCCTAACAAGGTAGGAGTGCGACGCAATTCATCACTCACCAACTGATTCGCACTGCTACTGCCATCGAGTTCCAACACCGCTTTGAATACAACCTCAAGCAAATCAATCGAGGGCGCTTCAGAGAGATAGGTCTTTAAGAGATTAGCGCCTTCACGTGAACGACCGACAGAACGGTAACCATCCATCAGGCGTTGCGCCACCAGTGCGACATGCGGAACACTCTGTTGTTCAACACGTCGCCAGGCCTGCAATGCGGCCTCGATATCGCCTTTGGCCATCAGCGCATCGCCAATCAGCATCATGGCTCTGACATTGTTACGGTCATGCACCAGCGCTTGTTCCAGCGTCTGCAGTGCGGCATCGGCGCTCACATGAACCAACTCATCCTGGGCTATTTCACAGTGAAATTGAGCAATCTCTTTTTGGTATGCGCCGGCGCCAGACATTTGCAACGCTAATGCTGCATCTATAGCGCGCTTCCATTCTTTTTCGCGCTGATAAATTTCTAGTAATGCGCGGCTAGCTTTATTAGCGTATTGCGTACCGGCGAGCTGATGAAAGGTTTCTTCCGCACGATCGAGCAAACCAGCTTTTAAAAAATCTTGTCCCAATTCGTAGCGAGCCTTGCCTGCTACCTCAGCAGACAAATCCGGTCTGGCCAATAAATTTTGATGGACTCGCACGGCACGTTCGATATCACCGCGCTGACGAAACAAACTTCCTAATGCAAAATGCAGCTCTGCTGTTTCTGGATCTAATCGCGCAATATCAACAAAAATTTCAATCGCTTTATCGGGATCTTCATCCAGAAGCGCATTCAGACCTTTGTAGTAATTGTTAGGCAAGCTACGCGATTCATTAATCACGTGCCGTATATCGATACGCGCTGCAATCCAACCGAGCGCGAAAAATAAGGGAACACCCAGAAGCCACCAGGTTTCAAATTCCATAGATACGATTTATCCGGCTAGGTAGGTCATAGACCCACCTGTTCAATAATACTTTCTGGAGATGGCGGCCGATCACGCACCTGCGCCACGGCGACGGCTTCTTTTTTCTTTTCTTCCGCTTCTTTTTTATACCGAGCCAGTTCGCGACGATAGCCGAGTACGGTGGTCACCATCGCCAGCACGCCCATCACAACACCACCGATGAAAAACAACAGCAAGAGAATGATAATCGGGGAGCGGGTCTGACTACCCCAGAAAAAATGCAGAACGACCTCGTCCGTATTTTTCAACGCAAAGTCGAAAAACACCACGAAGAGAACAAGAGCGATTAAACGGAATAGTAGCTTCATTGGGAAAACAATTTCAGACCATGCTTTCTTGATGTTGCTGAATTGTACGCGAAAAGAAATCAGAGTCTCCTCAAGCCCGACAAGTCAGCATAAAAAAACGGCACCCGCAGGTGCCGTTTTCAGGTAAAGACTAGAAATTCAGTCGTCCTTGATGGGTTGACCGACCATAGCATCAACCCGCTCCCGTAATTCCTTGCCCGGTTTAAAGTGAGGAACCCGTTTTTCCGGAACCATCACCGTATCACCCGACTTGGGATTACGGCCTATCCTTGGCGGACGACTATTCAATGCAAAACTGCCAAAGCCACGAATCTCAATGCGCTGCCCAGCAGAGAGCGCATCGGTCATCGCATCAAGCAAGGTCTTGACAGCGAAATCCGCATCTTTGGCCACCAGCTGCGGATACCGCTCGGCCAAACGGGCAATCAGCTCCGATTTTGTCATCAGAGTGATTCCTATCAGGATTTATTGTCTAGCTTGGCTTTCAACAGTGCGCCGAGACTGGTTGTACCCGACGAAGCTGATGTATCTGTCGTGATTTTTTGCATAGCTTCTTGAGTATCTGCACTATCTTTTGCTTTGATCGACAGTTGAATACCACGAGCCTTGCGGTCGACGTTCAGAATCATAGTCTCAACCTCATCACCCACTTTTAAGTGAGTACCGGCATCTTCAACGCGGTCACGAGAGATCTCGGAAGCACGCAGATAGCCTTCAACTTCTTCGGACAACGTAATTACAGCGCCCTTAGGTTCAACTGACTTAACAACACCAGTCACCAAAGCACCTTTGTCATTCATTGCGCAGTAGTTATTGAACGGATCACCTTCGAGTTGTTTTACGCCGAGCGACACGCGCTCACGCTCAACGTCGATAGCCAACACAACCGCTTCCAGATCATCACCCTTTTTGAAACGACGCACAGCTTCTTCGCCGGTTTCAGTCCACGACAAATCGGACAAATGAACCAGACCATCGATGTTGCCTGCCAAACCAATGAAGACACCGAAATCAGTAATCGATTTGATGGCGCCAGATACTTTGTCGCCCTTCTTGTGGGAGATAGCGAAATCATCCCAAGGATTCGCCTTGCACTGTTTCATGCCGAGGCTGATACGACGACGCTCTTCGTCGATCTCCAGAACCATAACTTCCACTTCATCGCCCAGCTGCACAACTTTTGAAGGAGCGACGTTTTTATTCGTCCAATCCATCTCAGAAACGTGCACCAGACCTTCGATACCTTGTTCGACTTCCACGAATGCGCCGTAATCAGTCAGGTTAGTTACCTTGCCGAATAAACGGGTGCTTTGTGGGTAGCGACGTGCCAGGCCAGTCCAAGGATCATCACCCAACTGTTTAACGCCCAGCGATACGCGATTTTTTTCTTGATCGTACTTGAGTACTTTAGCAGTGATCTCTTGTCCAACTGCCAGCACTTCAGAAGGATGACGCACACGACGCCATGCCAAATCAGTGATGTGCAACAGACCATCGATACCACCCAGATCAACGAATGCGCCGTAATCGGTAATGTTCTTAACAACACCGGTAACGATTGTGCCTTCTTTCAGCGTTTCCATCAGTTTCGCGCGCTCTTCACCCATTGAGGCTTCGATCACTGCACGACGTGACAACACAACGTTATTACGTTTACGGTCCAGCTTGATAACTCTGAACTCCATGGTCTTGCCTTCGAAAGGCGTGGTGTCTTTCACTGGACGCGTATCCACCAGCGAACCAGGAAGGAAAGCACGAATGCCATTCGTAAGAACAGTCAGACCACCTTTAACTTTACCGCTGACGGTACCAGTGACTAACTCGCCAGACTCCATCGCTTTTTCCAGCGAGAGCCAGGATGCGAGACGCTTAGCTTTGTCACGCGACAGTATGGTGTCACCGAAACCATTTTCGAGCGACTCGATAGCAACGCTGACGAAGTCACCAATGTTGACTTCGAGCTCGCCATTATCGTTTTTGAATTCTTCGATCGGTATAAACGCTTCGGATTTCAATCCGGCGTTAACGATCACAAAGTTGTGGTCAAGGCGAACAACTTCCGCCGAAATGACCTCGCCCGAACGCATATCCTGGCGCGACAAAGATTCTTCAAATAGAGCGGCAAAACTTTCCATGCCGGAGGATGCGGGGGATTGGGTAGCTATAGACATAATTTAGAAAGGTTATCCAAACACAGCGGAATTGCCGCGTATGGGTTAGGTTGTCAGATACCTCGCCTAGCATTGCGCGCAGCGGGGCGCCAGAACATCAACGACTACTTCTTACTTCAGGGTGCGGGGTGATACCAACCCAACACCTGCTCAACTGCCTGATCAATACTCATGTGAGATGTATCGAGCAGCTTTGCTCCCTCAGCTGGTTTTAGCGGTGCGATGACGCGCTGAGTATCTCGCTCGTCACGCTCTCGCAAATCCTGCAAAAGGTCGGTCATACTAGCAGAAAAACCTTTGTCAATCAATTGCTTATAGCGTCTCTCAGCCCGCGCCTCAACGCTCGCTGTAAGGAATACCTTGAGGGTGGCATCTGGAAAAATCACGGTGCCCATGTCACGACCATCAGCCACCAAGCCCGGCATACGACGAAAATCGTGCTGCAGCATAACCAGAGCGCTGCGAACTTTAGCCAAAGTAGCAATTTTTGAGGCTGCCACACCGACCGCTTCGGCACGAATGTCATTAGAAACTTCACGACCTGAGAGCAGTATGCGCTCACCTTCAAAATGAATATCGAGTTTGGCAGCTAACTCCGCCAATGCGGACTCATTCGTTAATTCGGTGCGAGACTCAAGTGCCGAGAGCGCGGTGAGTCGATACAGCGCACCTGAATCAAGAAGACCAAAACCTAAATAGCTTGCTACTCGGCTAGCGACGGTGCCTTTGCCAGATGCAGTAGGACCATCGATAGTGATGACGGGAATAGTGGACACGATGTTTTAGCTCCGCTGAACAATACTGGCCAGCGCATCGAAATAATCGGGGAAGGTCTTTGCCACGCATTTCGGATCGTTGATACGCACCTGCGTTCCTTCGCGCGCCGCACCCGTTAACGTCGCGAGCGAAAAACACATTGCCATACGATGATCGTCATAGGTATCGATAGTTGCTCGATCAAGCACGATGGGCGGCGTCACACGAAGATAATCTTCGCCCTCTTCGATCAGCGCGCCCAGCTTGCGAAGTTCTATGGCCATCGCACTCAGACGATCGGTTTCTTTCACGCGCCAGCTAGCGATGTTACGCAGCGTACTTGTGCCATCAGCATAAAGCGCTGCAACTGCAATCGTCATCGCGGCATCGGGAATGTGATTAAAATCAGCATCAATCGCTTTCAGTACACCGTTCGAACTGGCCTCTATCCAATTCTCGCCCATGGTGATGGTGGCGCCCATTTGCTCTAGCGCTTCGACAAAACGCACATCACCCTGAATACTCGATTTACCTACACCTTCAACTCGCACTGGACCACCGGCAATCGCACCGGCTGCTAAAAAATACGATGCTGACGAGGCATCACCTTCAACATGAATAACCCCAGGGCTTTGATACTGCTGCCCCGGTTGAATAGTGAATGCAGACCAACCCTCACGTTCTGGTTTGACACCAAAGCGCTCCATTAAATTCAAGGTGATTTCTATATACGGTTTGGAGATCAATTCGCCTATGACTTCAATGCGCAACGCTTTATCCCGCGCTATCAATGGAGCAGCCATCAGCAGTGCAGTTAAAAACTGACTCGATACATTGCCACGTACTTGCAATTTTTCTGGATGCAAATTGCCGCGCACTATGTGTAGCGGCGGAAAACCGGGATTGCCGGTGTAACTAATGCGAGCACCAGCGGCATTCAGCGCATCAACTAAATCACCAATCGGTCGCTCATGCATACGCG
>CAINAY010000003.1 GCA_903846425.1 uncultured Noviherbaspirillum sp. | reverse complement strand
CAAAAGAATTTTCTATTTCAATCTTCCCTAATCCTGTCTCTAAAAGCGGCATTCTTCAATTAATACACCATCGCGCGCGCCTCGACCTATGCCGACCATCACAGAGATAGGTGTGGCTAATCCCAAAGCACAAGGGCAAGCAATGATGAGTACGGATACCGCAGCGACTAAACCATGCGCCATGCCCGGCGATGGACCCAGCGTGGCCCAGAGGATGAAGCTCAGAACAGCAATTACCATCACGGTAGGAACAAACCATCCTGACACACGATCAGCGAGTTTTTGTATTGGTGCGCGTGATCGACCTGCTTGATTCACCAAATTGACTATTTTTGAGAGCAGGGTGTCAGCGCCGATTTTTTCAGCGCGCATCACCAATGAACCATTCTGATTCACAGTACCAGCAACGAGCTTGCTACCACCATTTTTTTCGGTGGGCATAGACTCACCCGTGATCATCGATTCATCGACCGTCGAGTGACCATCAATGACCACGCCATCCACTGGAATCGTTGTGCCTGGCTTGATTCGTAATCTGTCTTCTTTTTGAATTTTTTCTAGCGGTACTTCTTTTTCACTACCGTCACTTTGTAGTTGTATCGCTGTGTTCGGTGTCAGTGCTAATAAGGATCTCACCGCAGCATTCGTGCGCGAGCGAGCGCGTAATTCAAGCACTTGACCCAACAGCACCAGCGTAACGATGACTGCTGACGCTTCGAAATACAGCGGCGCCATACCACCCATAGTGAACGCAACAGGTAAGAAATCAGGTGCTATCAGTCCTAGCAAACTAAACAGCCACGCCGCCATTACACCCACGCCAATCAGGCTGAACATATTCAGGTGACCTGTACGAAATGATTGCGTAGCGCGTTGTAAGAACGGAGCACCAAACCACAGCACAACGGGCGTGGCTAACAAACCCTGCAACCAACCATTGGCAGTTGGTGCGAGCCAGCTAGAGCTTTCGATGCCGAACATGTCGCCCATGGTGAGCAGCAAAAGAGGAAGCGATAACAACAGGCTGAACATGAACCGACGTGTCATGTCATCCAATTCATGGGTGTCTTCTTGCATCGTCGCTTGCATGGGCTCGAGTGCCATACCGCACTTGGGACAACTACCTGGCCCGATTTGTTGAATCTCGGGATCCATAGGGCAGGTATAGACCGCATCAAGTGGCGCAGTAACAGCGGGCTGAGTTTCTGGCGACAAGTAGCGAAGCGGGTCGGCGTTGAATTTAGTGACGCAACCCTTGCTGCAAAAGTAGTAGGTCTGACCGTCGTGTTCTGCCGATTTTTCTGGATTGGCCGCCGCTTTCATTCCACACACCGGATCGGTGTAGGGCTTTTCTTGGGGTGCATCAGCCGGGCTGACCGTGGGTGCTGCGGAGCGTGGACGACGAATTTCCTGGGATTTCATGGGTTAACTCTTTCTCTATGGGTGGCAGGCTGCACCACGCTACGCCGCAGTCATGGTTGAAAACTCACAACAAGATTTATCAATTAGTTAGTGTTTACTTACGTTTATAGCAATTAAAAAATTCATTTAGTTGTCAAAAATACACATTTATTAGTGCATTTGTACTATTCCATCCTAGCCACACTGTACCTAAACTGAAGTTGACAAATAAGCAATATTTGTTGGGCTGAGCAAGGTGTGGTCTTCACGATACGCCTGCCAGACCGGAAGCCTGACCTCACTGGGACAAGGTATTAAGTCCAACGACATTCAGTGAGGAAAAACGACTTCGCTTTTATTCCTTTCACTATTTGGAGCCAAGCCATGAAATTTCTAGTCAAAAAGCTTTGCGATTTTATCTCCGACGAACAAGGCGCCACAGCTGTGGAATATGGCCTGTTCGTCGCATTGATCGCAGCGGTCATTGTGACCCTGGTAAAAACCTTGGGCACAAAAATCCAAACGGCATTTCAATCCATCGTTACTGCGATGCCCTAAGCCGTATCAAAAAACCTCTGGCAGCTGGATAGAAGCATGCCAGTTGTCAGAGGCCTTGCCTACCCGCTTGATGGAGTAACTATGCACCTTTTAGCCAACGAACTTCCTGCAAATAGTCTATTAGCGGCGCTTTTACTAACCGTGATGGCAGCAGCTTGGACTGATTTTCATCAATGGCGCATACCGAATCGCTTGTTAGCCCCGAGTGCGGCGGCGGCATTGATGCTATCGGCTTTCGCTCCTGGAGCGCAAGGATTGTACTTATCACTGTTGGGTGCGGCAGTCGGATTACTTATTTTCTTACCGCTGTACATACTCAAAGGGATGGCAGCGGGCGATGTCAAATTAATGACTGTCATCGGACTGTATGCAGGTCCGCAATTGACATTGGATATTGCTTTACTGACCGCACTCATCGGCGGTCTGTGGGTCGTCATTTTATTTAATCGCGAGATGTCAGTTGAAAATCATAACGACTCATTTGGCGTCTGTTTACGTCATCGAACACTGCGTCGATCAAATCGGTCGAAAAAATTTATTCCACAAAACAAAAGTTTATTGATCCCTTATGGAGTAGTGATTGCCGTTGGAACGATCGCTGCGCTGGGTATCGCCAGCACTCATTGAAATTGAGCCGGAGCTACTATGAAAAATACGCGAACTTGGATCATCTTGAGTATAGCGATCCTCTCAGGACTGCTGGCAGTACTACTAGCCGGACGTTGGTTAGATCGTCAATCCCACAACGATATAACGCAAGTAGTCGTTGCTCGCACTGAAATCAGTTTGGGTCAGAGACTGGCACCAGAAATGTTGAAGCTGGTTGATTGGCCAAAAAACAGTTTGCCACCGGGTGCGCATTTATCGACTGAAAAATTAGATGGGCGTGTACTCAAAGCAAGCTTGCAGCGCGGTGAGCCCGTATTAGAAGCTAAGCTTGCTCCGCAAGGTACGCAAGGTGGATTGTCAGCGGTTATATCCGAAGGTAAGCGCGCAATTACCGTCAGAGTTAATGATGTGATTGGTGTCGCTGGTTTTGCGTTACCAGGCAATTATGTCGACATCATCGTCAACACACAAAAAGACGGTGAACGCGTCAATCACGATCAAAACATATCAAAAATAGTTCTTGAAAAAATATTAGTTCTCGCTGTTGCACAAGAAGTCAGTCGGGATGAAACAAAGCCGCGTGTAGTCAATGCTGTGACGCTAGAAGTCACTCCCGAAGAAGCAGAAAAAATTGATCTTGCACGTAGCGTGGGAAGTTTGTCACTCGTGTTAAGAAACCAAGTTGATCCGCATCCTATTCATACCGCTGGCATTACTAAAAACGATTTACTTTCCATTAAAAACGGCGGGGAAAAGACTGATTCAGTCGTAGTAAGTAATACAAAAGTAAACAAGCCTGTCGTTCGTAAAAAGCCTAAACAGACCACCCCAATTCAAATAGCTCATAGCGCCTCCGTACCTACAGCCTCGACAACGGCTCCAGAGACGTCAGCACAGTGTGTGGGTGTTTTGACTGGATTGCGTAGCTCAAGCGAATGTTACTAAAAGATTAATTTAAAAAGAAGGAAAAAATGTATGAAGCCTTCAAATCGAGTAATTAATTTACTGTCGCTGCAATTGGCGAGTTTAGGTTTAGCTTTATCCATGGTCGCAGCAGTCGCAGATGATGCCGTACCTAGGTCAGCCATCTCGAAAAATTCAGACATGAGCCGAATGTCGGGAATGAGTTGCAGCGCAGTGCCAGCATCACCCACAAAGGTGTTACTGCCATTAGGTAAATCAACCATGCTGCGTTTGTCAGGGCCGGTCAGTAATCGAACCTTGGGTAATCCTAATGTCGCACAAGCGATGTTGGTTTCGCCTGAATCTCTCTATCTGCTGGGTATGTCGATTGGAACCACCAACATGATCCTGCAAGAGAAAAATGGATCATGCAGCGTCATCGATGTCGAGATCACCATGGATCCCGACGCATTAATGCAGACATTTCGTGAGTTATTTCCGGATGAAAAAAATATTCGGATTACAGCAGCTGCCGATAGTTTAGTGCTGTCAGGGGTGGTGAGTGATGCTCTGGTTGTTGCGCAGGTGGTTGATCTGGCGACTGCCTATGTGCGCAGGCCAGCACTGTTAGGCCCGGCTCAACAAGAAGGAATGAATCCTCTAATGACAGCAGGATTGCAGCAGCAAAATACAAATGCTGCACAAGTGGGTGCGCGGGTAATTAATCTGCTTAGTGTTGGCAGCGCGCAGCAAGTGATGTTGGAGGTGAAGATTGCTGAAGTTTCAAAGACTCTGATCGATAAATTAGGTACCGGTGTTCAGGGAAGTATTGGCGGTGGAGCTTGGACCTACAGCATACTCACGCAGTTCTTGACGGGGACTCTAGGTGGTGGTGCGAGTGCTACCCGTTCGACGGGAACAAAATTTACTCTTGAGGCAGAAAAAAAAGATGGCTTAGTAAAAATTCTAGCTGAGCCAAATGTCATGGCAATCAGCGGGCAAGAGGGAAGCTTTTTGGCAGGCGGGAAAATCCTGATACCTGTTTCGCAAGATGCCTTATCGAATCGCATTATTCTGGAAGAAAAAGAATTTGGCGTGGGCTTAAAGTTCACACCTACAGTGCTATCCGGTGGACGCATCAATCTCAAGGTTTCTCCTGAAGTCTCTGAGTTGTCGCGTGAAGGTGTAGGCATTAGTAATCTCTCGAATACGGCGAATACGATTTTGCCTCTGATTACAACACGACGTTCATCCACTACAGTTCAGCTAGGCGACGGAGAAAGTTTTGCGATCGGCGGCCTCATTAAAAATAACCGTACTACCAACGTCAAAGCCTTTCCAATTTTGGGTGAGTTACCACTCATTGGTGCGCTATTTCGTAGTACCGATTTTCAGCAAGATAGAACAGAGCTGGTGTTCGTCGTTACACCGCGCTTAATAAAGCCCCTTCCTCAGAAAGTGGTTTTGCCAACGGATAACCACATAGACCCCAGCAGAAGTGAGTTATTTCTTGGCGGTCAATTAGAAGGCAAAGCAACGCAAAAAAATAATGCTGATTCGGATAGTAAGTAAACGAATTAACTTCAACACTGAACTCGAATCGACCTAAGGAGTGCTGACATGAACACAAATATATTAAAGCTAATTTTTTTAATCGGGCTCATTTCGTGCACAAGTGCGTGTATGCCATTAACGCCTGAGTGGGATAGTCGATTCGGAGATTCTGTAAAAAAAATAGCTGCATTACAGACGATCAATCCCGATGCGGGTGCCACACCGGTGACTGAGTCTATGGATGGACCTTCCTCACGTGAAGCAATTGGGCGCTACAGAGGTAGTTTCAAAGAGCCGCAGAATAATGCGAACAGTTTTACGATCGGTGTGGGTCGTTAATAGCACGCTTGAGCAAAAATGGACATGGACAATTCATCAATAGGGTTAGTTAGTGATGAATAGCCCTTACTTGATGCAGATAAGAGAAGGTAGGTGATCTCATGAAAGCTTTTATCCTATCGACTGATAAAGACCTCATGGCCTCGATGCAACGAATCTGTGAAGCGAACAAGCCTTCCGTGGCGATTATTCCTTCTGTTCCCAGTATGCAGGCTGAAGGCGGATTGAATGCACTGAACTCGCCCGATCTGATTCTGCTCGATGCAAATAGCTATGCAGGTAAAGCGATAGGCATGCTCGAGAATTTGGCCCAGAGATATCCCAAGGCCGTATTGATGTTGTTGTCGTCTGACCGTTCTCCCGAAACCTTGATTGCGGCAATGCGCCTGGGTGTACGTGAAGTCGTTCCCTTGCCAGCGGCACAAGGCGACCTAGAGGCGGCTTTGAGTCGTATTACCGAAAAATTTGATCGAACAGAAAAAGATGAGGGAAAAATCATCGCGTTTATTTCATGCAAAGGAGGTAGTGGTACTACCTTTATTGCTGCAAATCTCGCCTATGCGTTATCAACGCTGGGTCGCAAACGCGTGCTACTAATCGATCTTAATCAACAGTTTGGCGATGTAGCGCTGTATGTGTCTGATCTTAAAACCTCCGTCGCATTATCTGAAGTATGTAGTTCTGTAGAGCGCCTCGATGGAAACTTACTCGAGACTAGTGCGTTACATGTCACACCTAATCTCAGTATTTTGGCTGCGTCGGATCAAATAGAAAGTTCAGCAGAAATACGGCCTGATCAATTCGGAATTTTTCTTCAAATAGCTCGCCAGCATTACGATTTTACGGTTATGGATTTAGGTCGACAGATCAATCCTGTCAACGTAAGAGCATTGGATGCTTCCGACAGGGTGTATCCCGTGTTTCAGCAATCGCTACCGTACTTACGAAATGGACGACGCTTATTTGATATTTTTTCTGCACTGGGATATCGGCGTGAAAAAATACAGATTGTTCTGAATCGTTATGACAGTTCATTTTCACTCGATGCTGCTGAGTTTGAGCGTGTTCTTGGACAACCTGTTGTTCATCGTATTCCGAATAGCCATGAAATTGTGAATGAATCAATTAACCAAGGGTTGCCTGTATTAAAGATGGCTCGTAGTAGCGTCATTTCAAAATGCCTGGTGGAGTGGGTAAACACCTTGGTAGATGTGGGCACCCCTGCTACGACGAGCTTAATTCGCCGAATTTTTGTTCGGAATTTCGCATCAAATGAATTTTCTAAGTAACTTTTAACTTCTAAAATAATTAGCTATGAGTTTAAGAGAGCGCTTGACAGTAGTGAGCCCTACGGAAGCCATCTCTTCTGTTGAGATGGATTTTTACTCGCCCGCTTATCAACAGTTAAAACGCCATCTTCATCATCTTTTATTAGAAAAGATTGATCTTGAAAGGTTGCAAACTTTAACGATTGATCAATTTAAACGAGAAATTTCAAATCTCGTTGATTTAATATCGGATGAAGAAAAGCTGATGGTCAATCAGCTTGAGCGACGTCAGCTAGCTCTCGATATGCAGTATGAGATGTTGGGTTTTGGACCGATCGAACCTTTACTGGCGGATCCATCAGTCTCCGATATTTTAGTTAATACCTTCAATCAAATTTATGTGGAACGTCGTGGTCGCCTTGAATTAACGCCGATTACATTCAACGATAACGCTCACCTACTGAAAGTGATTGAGAAAATTGTTTCTCGTATTGGTCGACGTATTGATGAATCAAGTCCCATGGTTGATGCGCGCTTACCGGATGGTTCGCGTGTCAACGCTATCATTCCGCCATTAGCGATTGACGGGCCGATTCTGTCGATACGACGTT
>CAINAY010000002.1 GCA_903846425.1 uncultured Noviherbaspirillum sp. | reverse complement strand
TAGCTTCACAGGTGCCATACATTACATTGATAGTCAGCTGAATATAAAAAATTATCAATAGTGCAAAACATCACGGCTAAACACCTTGCGCTGGTATAGTACGTATGAACTCTCACACCGCACGCAAGCCACCGCCAGCGCATGCCGGATTAAAACTACATAAAACGCTGAGATCAACCAATGACCGCAAGTATTTCACTGAGCTTACCAGGACAACGCGCGCTAGTTACTGGCGGTGCTTCTGGTATCGGCCTAGCTATTACACAAGCGCTGGTAGCCCAGGGGGCTAAAGTCATTATCTGCGGGACTAAAGCAGAAGCACTAGCCGAGGCCAAAGCAGCGCTGCCAGAAATTCTTACCAGCGTGACCGACATAACAAGTGAAGCAGACGTCTTAACAATGTTTGCTCAGATCGATGCCGCCTGGGGTGGACTCGACATAGTCATTAATAACGCAGGTATCGCCGGCCCCACGGCAGCGATTGAAAATATTACGCTCGCTGATTGGGCGCAGTGTATGGATGTGAACTTAACCGGAACGTTCTTATGCACTCGCGGTGCTGTACCCGCTATGAAGCAGCAACGCAGCGGCAGTATTATCAACATAGGCTCGGTCGCTAGCCGCTTGGGCTTTCCTCAGCGCTCGCCCTACTCCGCCACCAAATATGGCGTAATTGGCCTCACCGAAACCTGGGCCACCGAACTTGGCCCGCATGGAATCCGTGTGAATGCTGTCTTGCCAGGTATCGTCGAGGGGCCGCGACAAGACCGCGTACTGGCAGCCAGCGCAAGCACAGCTGGTGTTAGCGTCGATCAAATGCGTGAACGGGTATTGCAGCGAGTATCACTTCGTAAAATGGTGAGCGCCGATGATATTGCTGCGGCAGTGGTTTTTTTGTGCTCATCTGCAGGTGCATCCATTACCGGACAAAGTCTGTCTATCGATGGCAATGTAGAGACCTTAGTACGCTGAGTTCAAGTACGCTGAGTTCAAGCACACCGATTTTAATCTCTCGTTCTAATCCAAATTTATTCAGTAAAGAAAAGATATTGTGAAACAAGCACTCGTTACTCTCGACATGGAAGGCGTACTCACTCCAGAGATTTGGATTGCCGTTGCAGAAAAAACGGGGATTGATGAATTACGCCGCACCACACGTGACGAACCCGACTACGATAAACTTATGCAAGGTCGATTGGCGATTCTTGATCAGCATGGATTAAAGCTGTCCGACATTCAGAAAGTCATTGAAACATTAGAACTGCTACCTGGCGCTCGCGCCTTTATGGATATCTTGCGCTCGCAAGTGCAGGTACTGATTTTGTCAGACACCTTTGAGCAATTTGCTGCGCCTTTCATGCGTCAGCTAGGTATGCCCACATTACTTTGTCATACGCTAATTGTAGAAAACGACAAAATTGTTAATTATAAATTGCGTCTACCTGATCAAAAGCGCGAAGCTGTCGCAGCATTTAAAAAACTGAACTATCGGGTAATTGCAGCTGGCGATTCGTTCAATGACACCTCAATGCTAAAAGAAGCCGATGCAGGATTCTTGTTCCACGCACCAGATACTATCAAGGCTCAATTTCCTGAATTTAAAGCCGTCGATGAGTATGACGATTTGCTGGCATTAATTAATAAAGCAATCCATCCAACGAACTAAGTGATGAACTGAATGATGATGCGGAGGACCTCATGATTTCATGGCAAACTGTTTGGTACTATGTTTCACAATTTATATTGATTCTATTTTCGCTGATCGAACTCTTGCTCGCAGCAAAATTAGATATGCCGAATTCGTTGATATCGCTGGTGCTTGGCGTAGTACTTGCCGTGATCGCCTACTTTAAATACCGCCGACGCCGTCGACGCTATGAAACAGACTTTGAGCAAGAATATTAAAACTTTACCTCCAAACAAAAATTAATTAATTTCCAGAGAAACGTATGACGACATCAACACCACGCGTTGCCTTAATTACAGGCGCAGGAACTGGCATAGGAAAAGCAACCGCGAAAGCGCTGTTAGGTGCCGGCTATCAGGTTGTTCTATCGGGCCGCAATGTAGACAAACTCGAAAAAGCGATACAAGAAATAGGCGGAACATCAGATAACTGTCTAGCAGTCGCTTGTGATGTAGGCAAACCCGAGAGCGTGAAAGCAATGTTTGCCAAGCTGAAGGCGAAATTTCATCGGATAGACGTGCTTTTTAATAACGCGGGTACCTTCACAACCGCCACGCTGGCAGAAGACATCAAATATGAAGACTGGATCAGCGTGGTTGATACCAATCTCACAGGATCATTTCTGTGTGCGCAAGAAGCCATACGCATGATGAAAGAGCAATCACCTAAAGGTGGTCGTATCATCAACAATGGATCGATATCAGCGCATGCGCCGCGCCCACTGTCATTACCTTATACGGCGACTAAACACGCTATTACTGGTCTTACCAAATCGATCGCACTGGACTATCGCAACGATAATATCGCCTGCAGCCAAATCGATATCGGCAATGCAGCGACTGAAATGACACAGAAAATGGCGAATGGTATTTTGCAGGCTGATGGCACCACTAAGGTCGAGCCGCGCATGAATGCCGATCATGTGGCGCAAGCTGTACTACAGATCGCGCAGCTGCCTTTAGAAAGCAACGTATTGTTCATGACTATCATGGCGACCAACATGCCGTATGTTGGTCGCGGCTAAATCACTTAGCTGGCTTATTTACGGGCAGCGATATACGACACCATGTGGGGCATGTGCTCATCAGCATGCCCTTCATCGCTCGCCATTGATATAGTTTTCATGATGGCCGACGCTACCAAATGATCGGCATGCGTATCAGATGCATAGGTCGTGTAGTAACCCAGATCTTTGAGGGCGTTGGATAAGGTGAACTTCAGATTCGAAGTATCTCCGTCGTTGAGTAGATAGGGCTTCAATCGCTCCAGCGCCATACCACCGCCGCCGCCTTTGGCCAACACATCAACAAAGGTAGCGGGATCAATGCCTGATTTGCGCGCGCACGCAGCGGCTTCAGCAATCACCGTTACAGTCCCGAGTGACACATAGTTATGCAGCAATTTCATTTGATGGCCTGCACCAACGGCCCCTACATGATTAATGTTTTCTGCAAAACAGGCTAACAAGGGTTTGATTTCTTCAAAGGTTTTATCATCACTGCCGACTAAGAGATTCAGTCGACCCTCTGCTGCTTCTTTAGGGGTGCGGGTCATCGCCGCATCAATCATCACACTACCAGCCTTTTGTACTTGCTTAGCTAACTGTTGAGTAGCCGCAGGTATAGACGTCGAACAATCAATGACGATAGTTCCCGATCTCAAACCTTGAATTAATCCATCCGGTCCTGTTAACACGGCTTCAACCTGAGCAGCACCGGTCACGCACAACAAAATAATATCTGCTTCTGCACCGAGCGCTTTGGGTGTTTTAACTGTTTTGACACCCTGGGCTAACAGCGAAGTGAGCGGCTGGTTACCTGCATGCTCCATGACTGTCAGCGTATAGCCATGCTTGACTATATTGCTAGCGATACCATGACCCATCAAACCGATACCTATCATTCCTATTTTTTTCATTTTTATTCTCTGTAATGAGTTTTTTACGTTTGCATCAATTAAAAAAAGATACAAAGTGAATTGTTATTTTATGACCGCTGTATCAATCACTAAGCTTTAGCAATCGGCGCGCGCCGGAAAATAGCCCGCGCGTACCGGACTAGCTACCATGATCAAAAATGCTTCCTGAACCGCATACGCTTCGCGTTCACGCGTATACCAAAGCACACATTTTTCATGTATCGATAGC
>CAINAY010000001.1 GCA_903846425.1 uncultured Noviherbaspirillum sp. | reverse complement strand
TGCCCAAAATATGGTAATAGGAATTAGTCGCAAAATCGGCATCGCCACCAACCACTATGCGAGAAGCTTTTCGAGTTGCGTCAGGTTTAGGCTCGTTGGAATCCTCAGGCTTTTCACCACGTAATTGCTTCATTACGAGTGAGGCCGATTCTTCAGTTTTGGGATTGAATCCTGCACTCACCATTAATGTTAATGGCCCATTACGGCTTTTACCATTAACGAAATCCGCTCTGGATTTATCAGGCGTGGTAAAGCTTTTGGTTGATGAATTAATCACCGGACGAACCGACGTACCAGGAATTTTGACTGCCGCAGGGAAGATGGCGCGCACACCAGGGAAAAACGTTAATGGCAAACGAGCAGTAATGTCATGACGGTTGTAATCAGTGACTGCAGGGGCCGATACATCGGCCCAGAAATGACTAGCCTCATCAATGACCATGCCATCGTCAAGCACTATGCTGTACTTAGATAAAATTGGCTCAAGCCCGGTTTTAGAAAATGGATCAATTAAGAACATGGCATTGCCGCCATTGTGAAGAAAACTATCAACGATCTTAATTTCGGCAGGTAGGAACGGCAGCTGTGGGCCAATGATGATTAGTACCGAGCAACGGGATAAATCACCCGCCGATTTCATCAACGCGACTTTTTCAACCAGATAATTCATCGCTTCTAATGCATTCCGAGCCTTTGCCATACCGTGATTTTCGTGCGCGACGGTTTTTGTCTCTAAACCGTGCGCATGTCCTGCCTCACCTTCGGTGTGATCATGCGACTCTAAGCTAAAGGGGTCCGGTTCACCATGTCCATCGGTGAAGCAGGCCATTTGCTGTTTACCTTGGGTGACTCGCAGAATGCCATTAGCGATATCGGTTTCCGTCGGGCCATTAACATTAATTTTTCGACCTCCACTTTCCATCAAGGCCGTACCGGGGAATTCCACACCGCGTAGTTTGGCTTGTGATGGGTTAAGCATAGGATCGAAAAATTCGATCGTCATTTTGTCGTTTTGCGCAACAATTTGCTGATACAGCTCGACCGTTTCACGCATGCCACGATCATGGAAGAACGTGATGTGTACCGGTTTATCAACCGATTTCAGCATGTGTATTGTTTGCGGCGCCAGCGAATGTTCACGCGAGGCTGTCATGTCCCAGCGTGCCGCGAACAATGAAGAGACCCAGGCAATAGCTACAAACAAGAGCAGCATGCCGAAGGTCATTAGCATGAGCTCGCCGCGCTGTCCGCGCAACAGCAGCAGTAAATCAGTGCGCAGTTGAAATAGTGAAAATCCGGTCAGACCCAGACCCACGACTAACAACAAAATCGAAACAAAGGATGAATTGACAATCAGCGCACTTGCAAACAATGAGGAGATAAGTAGCAACACACCTGCAATGAGAAAGAGGCCGTAGCGGAGTGAATTTTCCATGGATCAGTGACTTTATGTGTTCGGTTCAGCGACGCAGTTGCAGATAGCTGGTATTGAGAGTCAGTGCTGAGGCAATGACTGCTAAGAAAAAGATCACACCATCAGAGCGCAGCAAGCCTCGTATGAAATCCGCAAAATGCAGGGCAAACGACAAATGAGCAACCAAGTCACGTAGCATCATTGAGGATTGCAGTTGCTGCAGATGGCCAACAAACCAAAATCCCAGCAACACTGGAATAGTAATAAGTGCTGCAACAATTTGATTTTCAGTCAGCGCTGAAAAAAACTGGCCGATAGCAATGCAGGTCATTCCCAACAAAATAAAGCCTATGTAGCCGGAGATGATGTTCA